>JAFOMV010000176.1 GCA_017418765.1 Ruminococcus sp.
CGATTTTGATAAAATGACTGATATATCTGTCCAATTGAGAACGGTCCTGAAAGAAAAATTTTGTATAAATGGACTATTTATAGAAAAAAAGCTTGAATCTTGTATGGATAATACTGTAAAATATCTGTATAGGCTTTCTGACGGGAACTTTGTCGAGACTGTTCTTATGGAGTACAGCTACGGTCACAGCATTTGTGTTTCCACTCAGGTGGGATGTAAAATGGGCTGCCGCTTCTGTGCCTCAGCCATTGCAGGATATGTCAGAGACCTTAAGCCTTCCGAGATACTCATGCAGATATATGAAACTGAAAGAGATTCGGGTGTCCGTGTTTCGGGCGTTGTGCTCATGGGAATAGGCGAGCCTCTCGATAACTATGATAACGTTGTGAGATTCCTCAGCCTTCTCTCCGACAAGAACGGAAATAATATGAGCCTCAGACACGTATCGCTGTCTACCTGCGGTATAGTCCCGAGGATCTATGATCTGGCAAAGCTCCGGTTGGGCGTTACCCTGTGCGTATCGCTTCACTGTCCCGACAATGAGGGAAGAAGCAAGATAATGCCCGTTAACAGCAAGTATGACATAGACAGCCTTATTACGGCCTGCAAAGATTATATAGACGCAACAGGCCGCCGCATCACCTTTGAATATGCCGTTATCGACGGAGTCAACTCCTCCGATGCCGATGCCGACAAGCTGGCTGATCTTCTTCGTGGAATGAACTGCCATGTGAATCTGATACCCGTTAATAAGGTTAAGGAAAGAAACTACAGAACAGCCCGTTCAGGCGTTGCCGATTTCGCTAAGCGTCTCGGCAAAAGAGGTATCAACGCCACTGTGCGAAGAACTCTCGGAAGCGATATCGAAGCTGCCTGCGGACAGCTGAGACGGGATGCGGCAAAAAGCAGTGAAAAGAACGGAGGTGCGGACGCTTGAGATACCGTTTCGGTACGGATATTGGTCTGGCGCGTGATGAAAATCAGGATTCGGTCAGATGTGAGTATTTTGGCCATAATATACTCGCTGTCGTGTGCGACGGCATGGGCGGCGAAAGGGCAGGCAGAGAGGCAAGCTCCATCGCCGTTGAGGAATTCTTTCAGCGGTTCTCAGCAGGTTATTCCGAAAGACTAAGCGATGAGGAGATAAGAACACTTCTCATATCTTCTGTCTCGGCAGCTAATTCCGTTATATATACAAGGGCAAGGTTCGATTTCAAGAACTTCGGCATGGGTACTACCTGTGTTGCTGCCTTTGTAGGCAAACACTCCGCTGTTATAGCCAATGTGGGCGACAGCAGAGCTTACCTTATAACTGATGAGGGCCTCGTTCAGATAACAGAGGACCACAACTACGCAATGGATCTCTACAAGCATGGCAAGATAACCGAAGATGAGATCGAGAACCACCCTCAGAAGCATATGCTCGTGAAGGCTGTCGGCGTTGAGAAGACGGTCTCTGCGGACACTTTTATTTTTGAATTTGAGGATAAGATCAGTCTGCTGCTCTGCTCCGACGGCCTTTCGGGCTATTGCAGCGACGATGAAATATATGACGTCATCATGCGCTCTTCTTTCGATGACGTTGCAGACGAACTTATTACTTTAGCTCTCAGCAAGGGCGGCCGTGACAATATAACAGTTGCGGTAATTTCTGACTAAAGCAGGAGGAAAGGATATGGATAAGAACATTGGCAAAAAGCTCGACGGAAGGTATGAGATAACCGAGCTGATAGGCGTCGGAGGGATGGCCGAGGTCTACAAGGGTATCGACGTTATCGACAACAAGACTGTTGCAATAAAGATACTCAAGAAAGAATTTGCAGAGAACGAGGAGTTCCTCCGTAGATTCAGAAATGAGAGCAAGGCGATAGCTGTTCTCTCACACCCGAATATAGTCAAGATCTACGATGTGGGATTCTCAGAGAAGATACAGTACATCGTTATGGAGTACATCGACGGTATAACTCTCAAGGAGTATATCGAAGAAGAAAAGGTACTCACATGGAAGGATACGGTCCATTTCGTTATCCAGATCCTCCGTGCTCTCCAGCACGCTCATGACAAGGGCATCGTTCACCGTGATATAAAGCCTCAGAACATCATGATGTTCACAGACGGCACTATCAAGGTCATGGATTTCGGCATTGCCAAGTTCGCAAGCGAGCAGGGCAAGACAGCTACCGATCAGGCTATCGGAAGCGTTCACTACATCAGCCCTGAGCAGGCAAGCGGAAGCGTTACAGATGCTAAGAGCGATATCTACTCAGTAGGTGCTATGATGTACGAGATGCTCACAGGCAGAAAGGCATTCGACAGCGATAACCCTGTTGCTATCGCCGTAATGCATATGCACGACATCCCTGAGCGTCCGAGAGCTCTCAATCCTGACATCCCTGACGGTCTCGAGGAGATCGTACTCAGAGCTATGGAAAAGGCTCCTGAGGACAGATATCAGTCAACAGGCGAAATGATCGCTGATATAGAAGCTTTCAAGGCTAACCCTTCCATTACTTTCGGTTACTACACCGAGGATACAGGCGATTCCGATGACAGCTACATCTCTGACGGCTACGGCAATGACGTTGAGACAGAAAGCCCTGAGGAAGTACAGCATGCTTACGCTGCAAAGACTCCCGCTTATGCTGGTGCAGGCGCAGGTGCTATGGCTATGGGCGGCGGACGCTCAGCAAAGAGATATGCTGACGAAACTCCTTCGGATTATCTCGGCGATGAGTACTACGATGATTATGATGACGATGATGAGGAAGAAGAACGTTCTTCATTGGTAGTGCCTGTACTCACAGGTATCGTTATCGTTGTTCTGGTAGTTGCAGTTATCTTCGTTGCAACTGTCCTCAGCGGACTCCTCAAGGGCGGCGGAAAGCCTGCTGACTTTACAATGCCTGACTTCTACGGCTGGGATTACAACGTCGCAGTAAATCAGTACGGAAACAACATCAAGTTCGAGGTAGAGAGTTCCGAGTATAACGAAGCTGACGAAAACTCCATTATCGAACAGAGCATAGAACCCGGTGCGGAATTCAACAAGGGCGATACTCTCAAGGTAAAGATATCAAAGGGTATGGAAACTGTTGAGATCCCGCGTCTGAGAGAACTCAATCAGGAGCTTGCCAAGGCACAGCTCAAGGAGAGAGGCCTCGAGTGCGAAGTTATCAAGACTTCAGACCCTGAAGTTCAGCAGGGCTATGTAATCAAGTCCGAGCCGGACGAGGGCACAGAGGTCCACAAGGGCACAAAGGTAGTGCTCTACGTAAGTATGGGTGCAAACGCCGAACAGGTAGTTGTTGAAGACTACACAGGCAGAACAGCTGATGATGCTGTTGTAATGGCATCTTACAAGGGACTCAAGCCAAGAACAGAGGCTGTACCTTCATATGAGAAGGAAGGAACTGTTGTTGATCAGGAGCCTAAGAAGGACGAAAAGGTTGAAAGCGGCACAGAGATCGTTCTCTATGTCAGCGACGGTACAACACCTGACGGTGAGATACCATTCACAGTTTACTTCCCTGAGGGAGCAAACGGACGTTTCGCTATCGACTTCATTCTCAAGAGCGCAGACGGCAAGACAGATACAGTTTCTTCACCAACACTTCTCGTTCCTGAAATGAGCAATCACACTCAGAATGTAAAGGGCTCAGGCGAGAACGTAAATGTTACAGTCGTTCTTACAAACCTCAGCACAAACCAGAGAGCTAATATCGGTACCTACACCTTCAACTTTGCTACAAACAGCGTAACAAAGAACTC
>JAFOMV010000177.1 GCA_017418765.1 Ruminococcus sp.
AGCGTGGGACAGGTGGCAAGCCAGACAATGGCGGCTATGGTCTGCACGGACGCAGCCTGCCGTATACCTGTATTCCGTCCCTGTGTTGGTATGGACAAGACAGAGATAATCGAAATTGCACGTAAAATAGATACATTTGATATATCAGTCCAGCCTTATGAGGACTGCTGTACGGTATTCACTCCACGTCATCCTAAGGTAAGACCTGTGCTTGCTGATGTGGAAAAAGCACAGAACAGCTTTGACTTTGAGTCGCTGATACAGAAGGCTGTTGAAGGAACTGAGCTGAAAACTTTCAACTATTAAAAAGCGGCAACGCTTTGCGGACGGTTCGGTGAGACTATCGGTCGAGCCGATGAGAGTGCCTGACGTGGAACGCCGGGGCGGCGTTACCTACAATAAAGAAAGAGTGTGACAGATGGCAAATATTGACCTTGACAAAAGCGTAACAAGTGTTGTAGAATTATTAAAACAAAGAAACCTGACTATATCCACTGCCGAAAGCTGTACAGGAGGTCTTCTCTCCGAGATGATAACATCGGTCTCAGGTGCTTCGGAAGTGTTTGAACTTGGGATATGCACCTATTCCGAAAGGATAAAACACGAATTTCTCGGCGTTCCTATGGAGGAGATAGAGAAATACGGCGTTGTCAGCGAACAGGTAGCGCTAAGCATGGTAAGGGGACTGAAAAAACGCTCCGATGCCGATATATGCGTGTCTGTGACAGGTATCGCAGGGCCGTCGGGAGGAACGCCAGAACAGCCTGTGGGAACGGTTTATATTGGCTTCGATATATGCGGTGAGCAGTTCGTAATGCTGCCGAAGCTGTGGGAGCTCGAAGACAGGAGCAGAGATAATATAAGGCGATATGCCGCATATTTTGCGTTCAAAGAAATAGAAAAGAAGCTTATGGAGGCGAAACAATGAGCGATAATATGAATGATATCATACCTGATGCTGAGGTACACCTCAGCAAAGAAGATAAAATAAAGGCTATAAAGCGTTCTGTTAAAATGTCTGCCAATGACTGGGACGGCGAGCGCTCGGCTATGTTTTCCGATAAAGTACACAAGGTAATGGACAGCCGCCTTCCCTGGGATGATGAGGATATAGATGTTCTTGATGATATGCCTGAGGACGCTGTACCGTCAGAGGAGATATATGCTGGTCTTGGGCTCGGTGATCTGAACGAGATCATCCCTGATGCGGATATACCGCTGTTTGATGCTGACGGCAGACCTGTAAACGGTGAGAGACCGACAGAGTTCCCCTCCCATGAGGCAGTGCATGAATCGCCTGTGTATCCCTCCCATGAGGCAGTGCATGAAGCACCTGTGTACCCCTCCCATGAAGCGGTACATGAAGAAACACCTGCCCTTGCGGCTTTAAGGAAGAACGAGAAAGCAAGATCATATGATCCGGATTTGTATAAAAAAAGCGATAAGGGTACAGCTTACGCAAAGGATAACGGCTACCCAGAGAAAAGGCAGATCGGAGGATACCGCAGTACTGGCGTTTCTGACATATCTGCGTATACAAAGAAGAAAAAGAAAAAATCATTCGGTGAGAAATTCCGTGACCTGTTCCCTAAAAAAGGCGACAGTCTGCTGGAATGCATACGTAAGATAATATTCCTCGTTTCCATAATCGCCATTGTCGTATGCGGCTACTTGGTAGCTGATTACTATATAGACCTTTGGCACAGCAAAAAAGTCAACAAGGATATGATGAATCTTTACTGGACATATCCTGATAAGCATGATGAAGGTGACAGTGAGGAGGCTTCACAGAAATACTATGAGCTTCTTGACGGTGCAAGAAAGCTTCTTGACGTAAACGGTGATGTTATAGGTGTTATCAGCATCCCCGGAACTCCTGTCAACAATCCTGTTATGAAAGCACAGGATAATTACAAGTATCTTGATATGAAGATAAACGGCGATGAGTCAAGAGCAGGCGAGCTTTTCATGGATTACAGGAATAAATTCGACCATGTTGAGGATTATCTGCTTGCAGAGCCTAATTCAGATAATCTTGTTATATACGGTCATAATATGGGTGACCTGACAATGTTCGGAAGTCTCCAGCATTACAAGACTGAGGATGACTATTATGAAAAGCACCCGATAATTTACCTCAATTCAAATTACGAGAGCTATGTTTACAAGATATTTGCTTTCTTCATACTTGATTCGGCAGATAAGGGCGAAAACAGCTACGACTGCTGGAACAAGCTGGATTTTGATTCAGAGGAAGACTTCTATGCTTTTGTTAATGAAGCCAAGAGAAGAACGTTCCGCCTTAACAACGTGGATGTTAAATACGGCGATCCTATACTCACACTTTCTACTTGTAACGATACCCTCGGCGAAAGGGGAAGATTCATAGTTATGGCAAGGAGAGTAAGAGACGGCGAGGATATCATGGAGGGAACTCAGGGAAGCTATGCAAACCCGAACGTGAAGTGGCCTGATTTCTACTACCAGATAAGGACAAATGAAAAATACGATCCTGATGCGGAATTTGAACCATACGGACCGGAAAAGACAGGAGAGTGAGCATGAAAAGATCAGTTAAGACAGTATCAGCTATTGCAGCTGTATTTGCTGCGATGGGCGTTGGTATGTATGCGTTTTTATCCAATAAAAATGAAGAAAAACAGCCCGATTCTGTGATCAGCGGGTCACATACAGAGGCAGAGTCTGAGCCTGGATCCGAGGGATATACCGATATCCTCCCGAAAAACTGGGCTCAGATGTACAGCTATTCCGCTTCGGAAAGCGGTATCACAGATAAGTCAAGAGAATGGCTGAGACGCAACAAGGACTACATCGGCTGGCTGAAAATAGACAATACCTACGTTGATTATCCTGTTATGATGGACCCCGGCGAGACACCTGAGGGGGATCCGCTGTATGGCCCTGAAGCTAATGTTCCTAACTCATATTACCTTGACCATAGCTGGGACAGGAGTTATTTACGTGACGGCGCTATATATATGGACTGCAAGGATACCTTCGACGGTTCAGACAGGGATCAGTCCGAGAATCTTGTCATATACGGCCATAATATGGCTAACGGTACCATGTTCGGTTCTGTGCGGAGATACCGTCAGGACTACGACTTCTTCTATGACAGCCCGTTTGTTGAGCTGAGCAATCTCTACAAGGATTACGGCTATGTTATATTTGCTTTCCTCATTACTCCGGGAAGCTACAATGCTACAGATTTTGTCTACTGGAACATGGAAGAACTTGATACCAAAGAAGAATTTGATTCATATGTTCAGCACTGCCGTGCTAATCAGATGCTTGATACAGGTGTTGATGTGCAGTACGGCGATCAGCTGCTTACACTTTCTACCTGCTATGCTGACTATGATAACTCACGCTTTATCATCGTTGCAAGAAGGCTGAGAGAAGGTGAGGTCTACGGTGACCTGAGCACTATACAGTGTACAAAGGAATATTTAAAGAAACATCCGAACGGTATCGAAGACCCGAGACTCAAGGAAAAAGATGAGAAAGAAGAAACAGCCGAATAAAGGGGGCTGATAAAGATGGAATGGAATACTATTAAAAAAGCAGTTTCTTTGCTGACGGGAATATCTGTAATTATGACAGGCACCTGCATTAATGCATGGGGAGCCGACAGCCGCAAAGCTGATATAATGGCTTACGGCTCAGGTACATCTCTCGTAAGCTATGAACCTGCATCGCCTGACAAGGCCTATCCCGATGGATACAAAGATCCGTATGCAGGATTTTCTCAGATGGACAGAGAAACCAAAAAATCAGAGCTGAAAAAGCTTACTCCGAGCCTTTCGAGAAATGCTGCGAGAAGCAGGCTGAAAGATGCTGTATATGCGGAACACCTTTCAGCAGGCGCTTTCGTCGGAGACAGCTTCATACCCAAGATAGAAGGGGTAGAAGGGCAGCCGGGAAAATTCACGTTCGTTACATACGGATGGGGACACGGTGTGGGCATGAGCCAGAACGGCGCTAATTTCTATGCTAACTTTGCAGGATGGAATTACCGTGACATTCTTGCTCACTACTATCCGGGAACCTACATACAGAATACGGAGCTCATCGACTATACTGAATATGCCGATCAGCCTAAGCCGCCTGAGCCTACGGAACCGCCTGAGCCTACAGAGCCTCCGCAGACTGAACCGCCCACAGAACAGCCTGCAGCAACTACTGAGATAGTGACAGATGAGGCTGGCAGCATAGTAACTATAATCACGGAGCCTATTCCTGAGATCGTTGTTCCGCCTCCGACAGAACCTCCTCAGCCTGAGCCGGAACCGGAGCCGCAGGAAGTTGAGGTGCCGTGGCATGAGGTGCTGACCATCAATCACGAACCCGACGGCAGTCCGCTGAAGGTCATATCTTCCATCGTATACAACGAAGTTGGCAGCAGCTTCAACGTGGAATGTATCAAGGCACAGGCTGTTGCGGTATATACCTATTTAAAATGGAACGGCAACGACTCCCATGACCTGAGAGGAAA
>JAFOMV010000178.1 GCA_017418765.1 Ruminococcus sp.
CACTGACCTATAGCGGCAACAGCCTGTTTGGTCTTGGTATCCTTTGGCTTTTCGGGAAGTCCCAGCTTGCCTGCACCCAGACCTACGGCACCCGATGATACCATGATTATCTCACGGCCTGAGTTGTGGAGGTCTGATATTACACGTACAAGATTTGTCATACGGCGGATATTCAGCTTGCCTGTCTTATGGGCAAGGGTGGAAGTACCCAGCTTGATGACGATACGCTGTTTTTCGGAAATATTTCTCATAAATATCTTCTTTCAGTTAACTTTATTCTTGGGAGCACCGCTCTGCCATGCTCTTATATTGTCGCATACGATATCCACAAGGCGCTGTCTTGTTTCAAGGGGCGCCCATGCTGTGTGGGGAGTGATGATACAATTCTGTAAACCCTTCAGCGGAGTATCAGGCGACATTGGTTCCTTTTCCAGCACATCAAGGTAAGCGGCGGAGATGGTGCCGTTTTTCAGGGCTTCTGCCAGCTCTGCTTCGTTGACTACTCCGCCTCTTGCCGTATTGATCAGCATAGCGGAGGGCTTCATATGGGAAAGGAGCTCCTTGTTTATTATGCCTGCGGTCTTGTCGGTAAGGGGACAGTGGAATGTAAGAACATCCGCTTTTTCTGCGGCGCTCATCATATCCGTGACCTCATAAGGACAGTCAACAGGCTTTGTGCGAGTGCTTACAACTATATCCATACCGAAAGCATGGCCTATCTCAGCGACTTTTCTGCCGATAGAGCCATAGCCTACGATGGAAAGGGTCTTCCCTGCCAGTTCTGATGTTGGAACGGGAAAATATGAAAACGCAGGTGAGCGTTCCCATTCGCCGTTTCTGACGGCTTTATCGTATTCCCTGATCCTGCTGAAATGGTCAAGGATGTATGCGAATGTCTGCTGTGCCACGGCGTTTGTGGAATACTGCCCCGCATTGCAGACAGTAATACCTTTTTCTGCGGCATACTCGATATCCACATTGTTGAAGCCTGTAGCAAAAAGACCGATGTATTTTATATTCGGACAGGCATCCATTACTTCACGGGTAATGAGCACCTTATTGCAGAGAACTATATCTGCATCGCCTATATTAGCGGCAGTTTCCTCAGGAGGAGTAAGAGGGATAACTCTCACATCCCCCAGTTCCTCAAGCTGAGAAACAGGGATATCACCGCTGATATTAACGGTATACCAATCGAGAACAGCTATCTTCAAGGCTTATTCCTCCGTGCTGCCGCTGTTATTTTCAGGCTTTGAAGCTTTGTCCTCTTTCTGCTTTTTAGGTTTAAGTATAATGGATGATACCAGTGCTGCAAGAACAAGCAGGAGCTCTACAGCTCCAAGTCCGTAGTAAAGGCCTCTGTTAAACTCAGCAGCCCATAAAAGCAGAGAAAGCGGTATTGCTATTGCAAACAGCAGCTGATAAGGTCTCTTGAATTTAAGAAAGCTTACCATGAAAAAAATAAAGCTTATTACTGCAAATACAAGATGAAATGAGAACGGGAACGGAAAAAGCGTAGGCTTATCTGATTCGACAGCCAATAATCCTGTTGTGATGATATTGAAGAAATCCATATTAACTCCTACTTTTATTTAAAATATATACTTAAAACAGATGGTATAACATCTCCACCTTATAAGTATGCTTTTTACAGTATACCACAATTCAATGAGAAATTCAACTGATTTTTCAAAATTTAAGGAAGAAATTTTAAGGCAACACCGCACAAAGCTTGTGCTGAAAATGCGCTGACAGATTTTTCGTCAGATTGTATAGAAATTTCATAGGCATACTATCGTATGTCAAGGAATTTCTGTGCAAGATGACGGAAAATATGTACGCAGATTCAGAACCTGTCCACATAGGGTGAATGTACGGATTATCAGGCATAATTTTGTCGGTGACAAGGCAAAAATCCGCCGACGGGCTGTCGCCCTTCAAGGATTTTTAACGCAGTCACCGGCAAAATTTGACGAAAAG
>JAFOMV010000031.1 GCA_017418765.1 Ruminococcus sp.
AGAATCTATCGTTTATAGCCTCAGCATCCCCTTTGATCTGTGCAAGCTCCTTCTGAAGATCGGGGTCTTCAAGGGCATTCTCACACCAGAGGCTGTAAAGTTCAGTTTCTGTCATAATAATACCTCCCAAACCAAATATACGAACATTATAACATATTTTTCAAAATTTGAAAAGGGCTTTTTTGACTGAGAAACTAATTTTTATATTTTAATAAATTGTGAATTAAATACAAATGGCTATATACCGCCATGAAATATGAGGCATATTTTTTTTGCATACCAATATTCCGTTGCCTTTCTCCATGCGTTGTATGTTAATAATACACTATATAATCAATAAAGCCATAGCATTTTTAGCTATGGCTTTATTTATCACATCAATCACCGAATGAAACGCCGATATCACGTGCGGCGATAACAAGATGATTCTCAACATCTACAAACTTTGTCTTGCCTGCAATATCTGCAAGCTTGTTGGAGGTTATCTTGTTACCTATCTTTGCAACTGTGCGTCCGTACTTCTCCTGAGCGATGAGGTAAGCAGCATGTACACCGAACTGTGTGGAGAGCACACGGTCATAAGCGCTTGGAGCGCCGCCTCTGAGCATATGTCCGGGAACGCATACTCTTGCTTCCATGCCTGTGTTTGCCTGTATCTGTGCGGCGATGCGGCTTGTAGCGGTGATGATACCGGCCTCTGCACGCTTTTTTGCACGCTCTTTCTTTTTCATTTTAGCTTCATTGATATCGAAAGCGCCCTCAGCAACGGCAAGAATAGAGAAAGTCTTGCCGGAAGCACTTCTTGCCATGACGGAATCACATATCTTTTCAATATCATAAGGGATCTCAGGAATGATGATAACATCTGCACCGCCTGCTATGCCTGCATTAAGAGTGAGCCAGCCGGCCTTGTTGCCCATTATCTCACAGACGAGTATTCGTGAGTGGCTTGCTGCTGTGGTGTGGAGACGGTCAATAACATCAGTTGCTATATCAACGGCTGTATGGAAACCAAAGGTGACATCAGTACCAAAGATGTCATTATCTATTGTTTTGGGAAGTCCGATGATATTGAGACCTTCATCCGAGAGGAGCTTTGAGGTCTTATGAGTGCCGTTTCCGCCGAGGGTAAGGAGACAGTCAAGCTTTTGTTTTTTGTATGTCTCTTTCATGTTCTTGACCTTGTCAACGTTATCTTCGCCGATGACCTGCATCATCTTGAAAGGCTGACGCTTCGTTCCGAAAATAGTACCGCCCTGAGTCAGTATTCCTGAGAAAGCGGAAGGCGCCATTTCCTTGCAGAGATTGTTGATAAGTCCGTAGTAGCCGTTGGATATGCCTACTATCTCAACGTTTTCCTCGCCGAAGCGCTCATAACAGGCCTTTGCGACACCTCGTATAGTGGCGTTGAGGCCGGGACAGTCACCTCCGCTTGTTAGTATTCCGATTCTTCTTTTCATGCTGATACCTCCGTTTACAGTGATATATTGACCTGTCGGCATGGCAGGTATTATAATTTGTTTTCACAGGATGCCTCGATATTTTCTATATTTCAAAGATACTTGAAATACATACGGTATTCTGTATATCTTCCCGTGACCCTTATGAAGACAGGTTCTTATTGTCTGGAGTATTTATCCAGGAATTTCTGGAGCTCATGTGCAGGCATCGGCTTGCCGTAAAGGTAGCCCTGACCGTAGTCACATCCTGCCATTCTGAGTATCGATTCCTGAACATGGTTTTCTATACCTTCTGCTATTGTTTCTATCTTTTTTGATTTAGCGATGCGGATAACTGCCGATACTATCTCGTAAGCTATATTATCGTGTTCGATATCTGTGATGAACGAACGGTCCAGTTTAAGCAGCGTGATAGGCAGGGTCTGTAAATAACTCAGTGAGGAATAGCCTGTGCCAAAGTCATCCATAGCCAGCTTGACGCCAAGTTCACGAAGCTTGTTCATCTGGGAAATAGCGAAGTTGACATCACTGAGTGCGAGGGTCTCGGTAAGTTCGACTTCCAGCCACTGAGGGTCAAGACCTGCCCTTGCAAGCGCTTCAAATACCTTGTCCTTCAGATCAGTCTGATAGAAGTCGGAAGAAGCGAAGTTTATGGACATAACGATAGGAGGATAGCCCATCTTCTGCCACATCTTGTTCTGACGGCAGCCTTCGTTCAGCACGAAATCGCTGATCTTGCCGATAAGATGGGAGCTTTCGGCGATAGGTACGAAAGCATCAGGATTGATGATGCTGCCGTCGGGCTTTATCCATCTTATGAGGGCTTCAACGCCTATTATCTTGCTTGTAGCCAGATCGATCTTAGGCTGATAGAAAAGATGGAGCTCATTTCTTTCGATTGCGAGTGCAAGTGCTTTTTCCATTTCTGTATTGCCGATTATGGAATCGTGCATACTTGGTTCATAAGCGCAGATGCAGCCCTGCGAACCGCTTGCTGATTTAAGGGCGAATTCTGCGTGCTCCAGAACATCACGGAATGATTTGCCGTCTCGTGGGAGCATTGAATAGCCTGCCGAGCAGCTGAGGTTGATGGATGAGAGCTGATCGACAGCAAGTTTAGCAAATTCATCCTGTATTGCCTTTACGGTTCGTACAGGCAGTTCGTCATCTCCGTAATCACGCAGGAGCAGAGCGAAGTTATCGCCGCTTATACGTGCAGCAAGTCCTCCGGGGGTAACGAACTTGTAAAGGATGTGTGCGAAATTACGCATTATAGTATTGCCGTTTTCATAGCCGCAGGTATCGTTGATGATATGGAAGCGGTCTATATCCATAACAATTATCCAGAAGTTATAGTGCAGGAGATTGCTTGAATCGTAAATAGACTGCCCCTCGTCAAGCAGTTTATTTCTGTTTGCGATCTCAGTGACCTCGTCTATGTACGCAAGGCGTTCGATCAGTATATCCTTCTCGTGTTCCTCAGTGATATCGAGTATAGCGCCGCCGAAAAGAGGCAGGGTGTTCTCGGTTGCCTCAATGGACTTGTATCGGAAGGAATACCATCTGTAGCCGCCCTTTGCGGAACGGATACGCATTTCAATGCTTTTGATCTCACGGCTGTCCATAGATCTGAGAGCACTGTCGAAAATCATACGGTCATTTGGATGAATGAGAGCACGCAGCTGAGCAGCAGTTATATTGCTGGATTTGAGGCCGAGCATTTTGACAGTTTCTGTAGATGCACGGTAGTTTCTGCGGTCAACGCTCATTATAACACCGATCTCCGCAAGCTCCATAGATGAGTTGAAGAAGTCGTTGGCACTGGCGAGACTTACTCTCATTTTTTTCAGTTCTGTCAGGTTGAAACCTGTGGATACATATATCGTATTCTTTTTGTTTCTCTTTACCAGGGAAGTGCTCCATGCGATGGATATCATGGAGGTATCTGCGCCCTTGAAGTGAGATTCATATGAACGGCTCTCTGCGATCTCCTTGAGGATGTTTTCATCGGGATCGCTGATGCCGAAGGCTTTCCATACCGCAGGCTTGTGATCTGATGCGGTATCGGGGAGCCCGAGCAGTTCACGCAGCTTTTTGTTCATGAAAATATATGAGAAATCATCAGCCCATATTATTATCTCGGTATTCATGTTTTCTGCGATCTTTATAATATTATCCCCGTCAACAGAATTATACTTTTTAAGGTATATCCTGCTGATCGCTCCGAGTATAATCGCACTGAAAAAAAGCGTAGATAAATATATGGTCAATGTTGTAGCTTTATAGTCGGGGTGAAGGAAACAAAATATTATCATAAAAACGGTTACTGCAGCGATTATTACAGCGGCAATAACAGGGTTGCCTTTCTTTATGGCGACCGCCTCCTTCAATTTAAATTTAGACCAATATTATTATAGCAAAAATAACTATAATTGTCAATGAAAAATTTACTTTAAAATTGCAGATTTTATAAAATTGACGGAAATATACAATTAAATTTCACGTAATGTACACTTTGATGATGTAATATGTTATAATAGTTCACAGGGAGAATATGCTGTAAATGGCACTTTTTCGTGCTTACTGCATATTTTTATCTTATAAATGTACGGAGGTTTTTGTATGGCTCATATTTTAGTTGTAGATGATGAAGTGAATATACGCAAGGTAGTACGTGAATATGCCGAGTTTGAAGGGTATGAGGTCACTGAGGCTGAAAACGGCATGGAGGCTGTAAATCTCTGCCATGACAATGACTATGACCTTATAATCATGGATGTGATGATGCCGAGACTTGATGGCTATTCTGCGTGTAAGGAGATACACAAAAGCAAGAATATACCCGTTATCATGCTTTCAGCAAGAGGCGAGGAGTATGACAAGCTTTTCGGCTTTGAGATAGGCGTTGATGATTATGTTGTAAAGCCGTTCTCTCCGAAGGAACTTATGGCGAGAGTAAAGGCTGTATTAAAAAGGAACACAAGACAGGAAAATGATGCACAGCTCGATAAATATGTCTTTGAGGGTCTTGAAGTCGATATTTCGGGCAGAGAGGTATACGTCAACGGCGAAAAGGCTTCAATGACACCTAAGGAATACGATCTTCTTTTCTATCTTGTAAAAAATAAGAATATTGCGCTGACCCGTGATAAGCTCCTTGAAGAAGTATGGGGCTATGACTTCTTCGGTGACGACAGAACTGTTGATACACACATAAAGATGTTGAGAAACAGTCTCGGTGAATACAGAAAATTCATCGTCACCCTGAGAGGAATGGGATACAAATTTGAAGCTTAAAAAAATAAAAACCACTCAGAACAGGCTGCCGCTTAAATTTAAAGTATGGATATATTTCGTGCTTTTTACGCTTATGGTATTCCTGCTGCTGTGGGTATGTCAGATATTCTTCCTCGAAAACTTTTATGAACGCATGAAAGTCAGAAGCACATCTGCCAGTGCACGTCAGATAACGGAAGTCTACACTGATATGAGAGATAAGGACTTTTATGACAAAGTCTCGGAGATAGCTCAGAGGAACGATTTCTGCGTGGAGATACTTGACAGGCACAGCCGTTCCATATTCTCTGAGGAAGTTCTGGGCGATTGCCTTATTCACGGCAGAGAAAATATGACTTTCATGTACGTACAGGAGATAACAAAAGCCGAAGACCATATCATAAGGGATATGATAAAGAACCCCCGAAGCGGATATGATATGCTGCTTTACGGCTGTACTCTCGGAGACCCGAATAAGCCTGACGGCTATCTGCTCATTAATTCTGCACTTGTACCTGTTGGCTCTACTGTTGATATAATCAAACAGCAGCTGATGCTGATAACGATAATACTGATAATTGCTGCTTTCTTCATATCCATGCTGCTTTCAGAACACCTTTCACGTCCTATAGACAGGATAACGAGAGCGGCAGAAAAGCTTGCAGAAGGCGATTTCAATACCCGCTTTGACGGCAGAGGCTATCTGGAAGCCTATAAGCTTGCCGAGACTCTTACATATGCGGAAAAGGAGCTTTCAAGAGTCGATACCATGCAGAGAGACCTTATTGCAAATGTATCCCACGATCTTAGAACTCCGCTGACTATGCTGAAAGCGTATGCGGAAATGATACGTGACCTCTCGGGAGGTAATCCTGTAAAGCGAAATGAGCATCTGGAAATAATAATAAATGAGACTGACCGTCTTGCTTTGCTGGTGAATGACATCCTTGATCTTTCTAAACTGGAAAGCGGAAAGCAGGAACTGAGCCCTTCTGAATTCGGTATACGTTCAAAGCTGAGCGAAATAATAGACCGATTTGCAGGTGTATCCGAGAAAAAAGGCTACAGCATCGAGTTTTCGCCTGATGAGGAGAGAATGGTACGCTGTGATGTGGTCAAGATAGAACAGGTCATATACAACCTTATCAACAATGCCATAAACTATACAGGCGAGGATAAAAAAGTCTTCGTCCGTCAGATAAATCGTCCCGATGGTGTCCTTATTGAAATAGAGGATACGGGACAGGGCATTGAAGAAGACAAGATCAAGCTGATATTCGATAAATACTACCGTTCCGAGAATCACAAGCGTGAAGTGGTCGGTACAGGGCTGGGTCTTTCTATAGTAAAGGCTGTATTGAAACTGCATGACTATGATTACGGTGTAAGAAGCGTTATCGGGAAAGGCTCGGTATTCTGGTTCAGGATAAGTGATGTTTCGGGCGGCGGTGAAAAGAAATAAAACTGAAACTATCTTTAAGGCATAGCTGCATAAAATACGCATATGTTCCGTATTTGCTATCCTTGTATATTTAGTGCGGTTAACGTGCGGTGCTGCCGTGATGACTGTCGGAAGTTAACTCTCTTCCGATAATCATTATTCTATTGTGCATAATCAACAACGATAGACGGTATATCACTCTCGTTTTTCTACGGAAGAATTTACTTGTTTTTCACAAAATATACATAAAGTTATGTTATACTATAGTTGCTGAGGGAGAGATCCCGAAGCTGATTTTCATGGTAGTTTAATGTTTACCCCAACACTAAACTATTAAATCCCCAATAATCCCTATATCATGGCAGATGAGCTTCCTTTAACGGAGGCTCATTTGTTATCCTGACGCAGATCGCATTAACCATGTGCAACTTGTGTGTATCTCCTGTATTTCGCTGTGATCAGACTTTTTTCAGCTTTTGTGTTGACAAATGGCGAACTATGGTGTATAATAAAAACATACCTTATCAAGAGCGGCGGAGGAAACAGGTCCTGTGAAGCCCGGCAACCTGACTATTTCGGTCAAGGTGCTAATTCCTGCGGTTTATCCGGAAGATGAGGATTTTATCAAAAATCAGAGCGTTCCGTATCGGAGCGCTCTTTTTAATTACAGGAGGTATAATATGAGTAGAATATTCTTTACATCGGAATCTGTCACAGAGGGACATCCCGATAAGATATGTGACCAGATATCAGATGCTGTCCTTGATGCGATACTCGAACAGGACAAGATGGGCAGAGTTGCCTGTGAGACCTGCGTCACTACAGGTATGATCATGTGTATGGGTGAGATCACCACAACCGCTGATATAGATATACCTAAGATCGCCCGTCAGGTTGTTGCAGATATCGGCTATGACCGTGCAAAGTACGGCTTCGACGCACATACCTGCGCTGTGCTTACAACTATAGATGAACAGTCACCTGATATTGCTATGGGTGTAAACGAAGCTTTCGAGTACAGAGAAGAAGATAACGAGTCTGACGGGCTTTCAAACGGTGCAGGCGATCAGGGTATCATGTTCGGTTATGCCTGCAATGAAACTCCCGAGCTTATGCCTCTGCCTATCTCTCTTGCTCACAAGCTTGCCCTCAGACTTACGGAAGTACGCAAGGACGGCACTCTCCGTTACCTCCGTCCTGACGGAAAGTCACAGGTAACTGTTGAATATGACAACGGCAAGCCGGTAAGAGTTGACGCTGTTGTTGTATCATCACAGCATTCTGCTGATGTGTCGCTTGAACAGGTACGCAAGGACATCAGAGAGCTTGTTATTGATAAGGTCATCCCTGCTGAGCTTATGGATAAGGATACAAAGTTCTTCATCAATCCTACAGGACGTTTCGTTGTAGGCGGACCTCAGGGCGACAGCGGACTTACTGGACGTAAGATAATCGTTGATACATACGGCGGATACTCACGTCACGGCGGCGGAGCATTCAGCGGAAAGGACCCGACGAAGGTTGACAGAAGCGCCGCTTATGCTGCAAGGTACATCGCTAAGAATATCGTTGCGGCAGGTCTTGCAGACAAGGCTGAGGTACAGCTTTCATATGCTATCGGCGTTGCTAAGCCTATCTCGATCCTCGTTGATACTTTTGGCACCGGCAAGGTGGATGAAGAAAAGCTCTCAGAGGCTGTTTCAAAGGTATTTGATCTCCGTCCTACAGCCATCATAGAAATGCTTGATCTCAGAAAGCCGCAGTACAGACAGCTGGCTGCATATGGTCACATGGGCCGTGAAGATCTGGGTGTTGCATGGGAAAAGACTGACCGTGTTGATGCTCTCAGAGCTGCACTTTCATAAGGAGATATTAATATGGATAAGCTTAAAAACTATGCGAATATCAGGTTCACTAATGCAGTGCTGATAGATATTTTCAGCCATTATGCCGATAATTCCGCTATGGCAGAATTTGTTTCTGCTGACGGTTCGGTGGACATCACTTTCAGGATAAAGCCGCCTGTAGAACCCCCTAAAAACAGTGAACAGGTGCTCAGCCTTATGTTCGCATTGTTTGAGAGCAACGCAGAAAGTGCTATGGGCAGGACGTATATGGCTCATCAGAAGGATATCCTTCGTGAAACAGTATTGAGACTTTCTCATGTGATAGAAAGTTTCAGCGATATAAAGATGTCCATACATACTTCTGTACCTGCTTCCGGTGATACGGATAAGGAAATAGAATCACACACCGAGTTTACACTGACAAGAAGCAGGACATCCCATAAAATATAAAGTAAGGAGCTTTGTGCTCATCGAAAACTGTCTGTGTATAATAACAGACAGCAGTCAGGTAAAGCCTGCCGTTTTTATGCGGCAGGCTTTGTGTACTTTATGCGGAAGTATACATATAGTTGAAATTTGAACTAATATTACAGTTTGAGGCAAAACCGTCAGGTGGTCTTTGTGCGGTGTTGCTTTAAGTAAGGAGTGCCCCCTATGAAAGCTATCAGCCGATTGCTTGAAAAGCTGGATGCTGTTTTCAGCGCTGACGAACTGCCTTTCCACAAAAAAAGGGCAGAAAATCATTTTACAGCAGAACAAACGAGGGAACCTGTCAGCTTCAAAGGATTCTGGACAGAAAATTTCAGCCGAAAGGCCATAAAAGAAAAAATAGAGATCTGTCGTGAGAACTACAGCGGCAGCAGTGAAGCAGCAAGAAAAAACAGAAGGCTTGCTTCGTTCAAAGGGATACTTGTGTTTATCGCTTTTCTTCTCGGATTGCTTTCATCCATGATATCTCAGTATTACTTCATAAATAACAGCGAAAAATATGACGGGCGCACCGCATTATCACATATACTTGACATAGGCATGAATGTGAAAGCTATGAATGATACTGTCGGTGATATACGAACCGCTGCCGAGGCTGATATACGTGAAAAAAACAAGGGGAAGCATATCCCGGACCATATTGTGGAAGTGCCGTTTTATTCTCAGAAGGACTATCCTACAGGCTGTGAACTTGTCAGCGCTTCGATGCTTCTTTCTTACTATGGGATAGACCTTGCGGCTGATGAGTTCATAAAGGAAGGCTATATCGAGACAAAGAAGGTCTATCTTGACGGATACGGCGATCCATACGGCCCTGATCCGGATATGTACTTTATAGGTGACCCGCTTGAGGATGATGGTTACGGATGCTACAGCGGCGCAATGATCTCTGCTTTTAAGAAGATATTGCCGCAAAATGAGTATGAGGTAGTTGATCTGAAAGGTTGGAGCGTGGACGAGATATGCAGAAAGTACATAGATAATGATATACCTGTCCTTTTCTGGGGAAGTCTGAATATGGATGCTGCTTATTTCGACGAAGTAAACCAGTGGTTCATAGAGGAAGGGGAGCGAAAGGGAGAAAAGTTCAAATGGCTTTCCAACGAGCACTGCATGGTACTTGTAGGACATGATGAAAGCTTTTACTACTTTAATGATCCCTCAGCAGATAAGCCCGGAACAGTCTTCGGCAGGCCGCTGGTCGAAGTGCGCTATGCCGAAATGGGGAGACAGGCAGTTGCGATCGTCAAAAAATGATCATCCTCAGAATAATTACAGTCAGCATCGCATAAATCACGCATATGACTGTATGCAGTGCTGTTATATGATGGTGTAGCCTGAAATAGGCTGCTGATCGAGTGCCGGGCATACTCCTGATCCACGCATGGAGTATGCTCCGTTTTTGCTTATTATTATATGGTCTGCCATTGCCGTTCCCAGTTTGCTGAGAACGGCTGCTATATTTTGCGTAGCATTTATATCTGCTGCTGACGGTTCGGGAAGTCCCTGCGGATGACAATGGGCTATAAAAAGAAATACTGCATCGGTCCTTATTATAAAGTCGGCGATATCCCTGTAAAGAAGCGAAAGTGTATCGCTGTTTCCATATGCGGCGGTCTCACTGGCTGTTATGCGGAAGCGGCGGTCAGTGGACACAAGTACCATCCTCTCCTCCGAGACACCTGTGAATACACCCGAAAAATACAGCTTTGCATTGCTTGAAGTGTTAAGCCTTAGCACATGATTGGATTCGGATGAGTAAACGGCTGAAAGTCTTGATATAAGGCGGAAAATTACGGCTGCATCTGTACGGAAGCCGCTGTTTATCAGCAATTTCGGATCTGAATCTATCACGGCACTGAAGCTTCCGTATACCGAAAGCAGCCTGTCTGCGGCAGCTTCAGGATCATTATTACCGCAATAACTGAGTATAAGCGCAAGGTATTCTCTGTCGGACAGAGAGCCTCCGCCATTGTTGACGAATTTATCTATATATGGATGCTTGTTCTTCATATTCTTCTACCTTCCGAAGCTGAATGCAGCCTTTTCACGCATGGAAAAACTGCCGCTGATTCCGCATACCACGCAGTCTATCAGTTCTATGCCCAGCGGTACTGACAGTTCTTAGAACAGATGGGTGATCGCCATATCCGACGGCATAGGCGTGCTTTGAGCATAAGGACGATAAAGTCCGATCATCATGCGGTATGTATTATGAGTTATGAGCAATTCGGCAAGTTCACGCTGAGATATCGAATTATCAGCAACATCGCTATAGGGAAGGCAAATAGTGTTCATCAGAGACATTGACGGCGATACTGTTGTTATACAGCAAAGCTAGGTATCTGAGCCTCGGAAATAATCCTCAAACATGGCTTTTATATCTGAAACGGAACTGAGAACGGTGTTTTCACAGCTATGGGCAAGATACCGCAGTATACCCTCATGAAGAATCTTAATGAACAACGCAGAGCCTGAGCCGATGCCTTTTACTTTTTCAAGTTCTGATACAGGAAGACCGAGGACTTTGCTGAGTGAGCCGTTAGCCGATATAAGATCATGAGCTGTATCATTTGTATTTACTACGGGACGGGTGTAGTAAAGTGCGATCTCAAGCAGTTCATGGTCGTACATGAATTCGGCGGGATAATTGAGAAAACGCTGTTTCATACGCTGTCTGTGTCCGCTGTGGATATGCTTTTCAGCCATGTGAACACCTCCTTTTACATTAGGTTTGACCGGGAAATAGAATTAGAAGCCATACTTGAAATACTCTTTGATTAAATTATACACAACTATCAACAAATAATCAATAATATTATGTGAATTTTATTTGATAAGTTGCTTTTAAGCTAAGGACGTTTTTTTAATGGGTTTAAATAATAGGCTGCCAAAATCGCGCTTTTAAAAATTTAGCACAAAAAGTAATGAATATAGTACAAAATATCATATATAACATATTGACATTTTAAGTTTCTAATGGTATAATTGTTAATAAGGATAATGTAAAATTATCGTTCATGGAGAAAATTTTAACAGGAGGGATAACCTATGAGATCAAAAAAAATACTTAGCGGATTGACGTCGCTGGCACTTTCATTATCGGCATTTGCAGGTTTACCTGGTGCAGGTCTGTCTGTAAATGCAGCACAGGCTAACTGGAAATTCGATTTCGGCGGAAAAGGCGCTGCAAGCGGCTACACAGGCGTTTCAGCAGCAGATGGCTACAGTGCGGCAAAGGGCTATGGTTTCGGAGATACAAAATCCGTTGCCAATGTAAATGCAAACGGCTCGGGCGCTCTCAGTGATGCTGTAAAATTCAACAATGGCAATGCAAAAAACACTTTCAATGTTGACCTGCCAAAGGGTCTGTACCAGGTAAAAGTCATAACAGGCAATGCTCCACGTACTACCATAGTAATGGAGGGTATGCTCCAGATGATAAACCTGACGGGAAACAACGCTGTGGAGACAATACAGATCCCTGTTACCGACGGACAGCTCAATGTACAGGCTGTTGCAGGTATGTCAGGCAGAGAGTACTCGATATCTGCAATGGAGATCACACAGATCAACACTACAGGTGAGATGAAGCCGACTATCTGGATATGCGGCGATTCTACCGTATGCAACTACTATAATAGTGCTGATACTGCTCAGCACGGCTGGGGACAGTTCCTCGGCAATAATGTTGATACCAAGACTTATGAGATAAGAAACCTTGCTGCCAGCGGTCAGTATGCGAAGGGCTTCGTTGATGCAGGTCAGTTCAAGCCTGTAGAATATTATGGTAAAAAAGGCGATATCTATATAATCTCAATCGGTATAAACGACACTAACTATTCAAATTCCAAGGAGTACACCGCTACTGTTACGGATATGGTCAAGAAGGCAAAGGCTAAGGGCGTGACAGTTTACCTTGTAAAACAGCAGGGCAGAAGAAGTGACCTCCAGAAGAATCCTAAACTCAGCGGAAGATGGTTCGGCGGCGAACTTGATTCCATAGGCAAATCTGAAAACGTAAAGGTCTTCGATCTTTTCACTAAATGGCAGAATTTCGGTGTTTCCCTCGGATATGACAAAATGGGGGCCTACTATGCTATACAGGCAGGCGGCAAGGCTGATGATCTGCATCAGAGCAAAAAGGGCGCGCAGAAGCTTGCTGAGATCATGGGCGGTTTGCTGAAGGATGCAGGCGCATTTACAGCTGCGGCTGCTCCGACTCCGACTACCCAGGCAACAACTGCAAAGATCACTACTACCACAGTTACTACTACTATAGCAACAGTTCCGGCAGTACAGCCTGTAGTTACTGTCAGCGCAGCACCCGGTGCTGTTTCGTTCCCGGGTGATGCAAACTGCGATGGCAAGGTAAATCTCGGTGATGCTATCATCATTATGCAGTCTATCTCTAACCCAAGTAAGTATTCACTTACGGAACAGGGCAAGATAAACGGCGATGTCGCAGGAAACAGCGATGGTATAACTGTTCTTGATGCTCAGTTCATACAGCGCTACTGTCTCGGACTTGCAGAACTCCCACCGGCAGTGTCTGTACCTGCTACACAGCCTGCACAGCCTCAGACAACAAATGCTCCTCAGGAGACTACGGCTGAGAATCTTCCGTACATTTTCGCAATAGACCAGAAATGGGATCAGGGTACGGCTGAAACAGCAAATGAAGGATTCACAAATCCAAAGGGTTACCTCAATCTTGACAATGTGACAGGAAGCAGTGTTGATTTCAGTGTGAATGTTCCGCAGGACGGAAACTATATGACACATATCCGCTTTGCAAACGGTTCAGACAATGACCGCAAGATGAAGGTAGTTGTAAATGGAAATACCAATGATTACTGGGTACAGTCATTTACAGGAACAGGTTCGTGGACTGACTGGACTGAATTCGGCATCGTTCTTCCTCTCAAGGCAGGACAGAATACTATCAGATTTGAATCACTGACAACTGACGGCGGTCCTAACCTGGATTACATCACTTTGACCCTGACAGATGAGCCGTTCGCTGTTCCTTATGAACCGGAACAGACTCCTCAGCAACAGCAGGGACCTGTTTCAGATAAGCCCACTATCTATATTGCAGGCGATTCAACTGTACAGAGCTACAGTGCAAAGTACGCTCCTCAGCAGGGCTGGGGCTACTACCTCAAGGATTACTTCACGGATAATGTATCGGTATCCAACCATTCTTTTGCAGGAAGAAGCTCAAAGAAGTTCTACAATGAGGGCAGATGGACCACAATCGAAAAGAGCCTCAAATCAGGCGATTATGTAATGATACAGTTTGCTATCAACGACGCAGGCAAGCAGAATGCTGACAGATATGCACCTATAGGCGGCAATATCGACAATCCTAAGAAGGGCACATACGAGTGGTATATGACAGAATTTATCAAGGGCGCAAAGAGCAAGGAGGCTACTCCTATACTTGTAACTACTACAATAAATATGAAGTCCTATTCAAACGGAAAGTTTGTCAACAACTATGGTGAGTACTGCAATGCCTGCAAGAAGATGGCAAAGAAGTATGATATACCATGCATAGACCTTAATACTCTTATGGTCAACCACTATAATTCCATTGGCTACAATACAGCTAAGAGCTATCACCTTATGGGAGCAGTTTCAGGCTCAAAAGACGGAACACACTTCTGCGAGAAGGGTGCAAAGGCTATTGCGGGTCTTGTTGCAAAGGATGTAAAAACTCAGGATATTTACGGTCTTGCTCAGTACGTAAAATAAACTGATATCAGCTTTGACTGTATGAACGGATAATACCGATAAGCTTTGCAGGGGCAGATTATATGTCTGCCCCTGTTTTTCATTATGCGATATGGTAGAAAAATACATATTTTCATTGTATAATTAATGTGTACTCAATAATCGACTTACTGCAATTATCGCACCGATTTTTGTTCGGGGAGCGCAAATTCTTAGTTGTTTAGCAGACATTAATTAATCAATAAGAAAGTTATTTGAGGAGAGATAAGCATGAAGAAAAACGTTCTATCTGCTGTTGCGGTCGCTGCTGCTCTTTCTGCTGTCAGTACTACAGCTTTTGCTGCAAATAAGTTCACATCGGCTGACCTTGTAAATCTGGCAAGTTCGCTTCACGGTAAAACTGATGTAACAGCAGAACAGGATATGAACGGAGATAAGATCGTGGATGTTTTTGACCTTATTGAAATGCGTAAAGCCATCGCACAGCCATCAGGTGAATATACACGTTCTGCTTTCCCTATCAGTGAATCAACTGTCAGATATATTGGCAGAAATCTGGAAAGCGGAGGTGTTACATGGCTGGTACACAGCGGTAGTGCTGTTGAATTTACTGTAAAAGGACGTTCCGCAGAGATCGAACTTGCAGGCGACAGCAGCACATCAAACGGTGCTGACTTCCGTTCAAGGTATGCTGTCCTTGTGGACGGCGAGGTAATAGTTGATGCCACAATGGCTGAAAAATCAAAGAAAATCGAGCTGTTCAGCGGCAGCACAACAAGAACTGCAACTGTAAAGGTGATCCACCTTTCTGAAGCTAACAATGGTGCGATAGGAGTTAAGAGCGTGACCGTTGATACAGATTCACAGACACCGATAGCACCGACTGCTGAGAAGAAGTACAGGATAGAATTTATTGGTGATTCTATCACCTGCGCTTACGGTGTTGAAGGAAAGAATCAGTACGAAAGCTTCAAGACTACCACAGAGAATTTCATGAAATCGTACGCTTATATTGCGGCTGAAAAGCTTGATGCTGATTACAGCGCAGTCAGCTACAGCGGTCATGGCATAATCTCAGGTTATACCTCCGATGGAAAGAAGAATACCGATTCACTTGTACCGCCTTACTATGAGTATGTGGCAAGAGGGGATGATTACAAGAAGAAATGGGATTTCACTGCAAAGCCTAACGATGTTGTTGTCATAAACCTCGGTACAAATGACAGCAGCTACTGCGGTACAAACAAGGACAAAATGAGCGAATACGGCAAAGCATACGCTGAATTCATTAAGCAGGTACGCAAATGCAATCCCGATGCATATATTATCTGCACCCTCGGAACTATGGGCGGTACTGAGCTTTACCCTTATATAGAAGGGACTGTATCCGATTATCAGAAATCAAGCGGCGACAAGAATATCATGTGCTATCAGTCAGCTGTTCAGGATATGCAGAATGACGGTCTTGGTTCTGACTGGCATCCGTCGGAAACAACACAAAAAAAGAGTGCGGCTGTTCTTACTGACAAAATATGTCAGGTGCTGGGTATCGAGTCCGACCAGATAGGTATTGACGTTGCAGCTGATGCAAAGTATGATATAACTAAGAATGAAGCTTCCGGGGCAAATGCGTCCACATACTTCTCGGACTATGACAAGTCTTTCTGGGTGAACGTAGTAACAGGCGGTACAAAAGCTGATGATATCTGCATGGACATCTCAGGCATTGACATGAAGAAAGACGGAGAGTACCGTATATCATTCAAAATGACAGGAGATAAGGGCAGAGAGATACCAGTTTCCATAGTCAGTGCAGACGGGAAGACCGAACTTTACAGCACAAAGGTCAGCATTGAAGGAGAGAAGACTCCGTTTTCGGACGAGTTCACTTCAGCAGGCACCGATAAGTCGGCAAGACTTATTGTTCATATGGGCGGCAAGGACTACAGCAACATCACACTGTATGAACTACACATTGAAAAAATAGGCTGATTGTCATCCATAGGCAAATAAATCCAAGTAGGGGCGCACAATGTGCGCCCCTCAGCTTGTAAAAAAATCATATATTATCGTAAAATAATGGGCTATTCTTCGTGAATGTTTATATAGGGGACGGCGTCCTCGACGTCCCGGAATTGTTTTTCCTACAGACCAGATTGCGCACACCGAGCGCTCCTACAGAGCAGAACCATATACAATTAAAGTGCGGCCAATGGCCGTCCCTGCATTTATTCACGAACACCCATTTACCAAGTACAAAGCTGAAACTCTGCTTTCACACACTGTCACATCATGATAAAGCAATCCGGCGAGCGGCCTGAACCTCATCGCTTTGTAAGAAGTAAGCGAGTTTACGAGCGAATCGTGATCGTGGTCAAGCTGACGGCAGCTTGCATACTTGACTTTGGCCGGTAATGCGTGTATAATAAATATGTATACGCTTCTGACTTACGGACATAATATTCTTGCTAAGTCAGGAGGCGATATTATGAATGATACCGAAGAAAAAGAGCTCCAAGAGGCACTTCTTGCCGAGAAAAACGGTAAGACCGTCTCACAGAACTCAAAGCACCTCATCCATTGCCTGTCAGTTATAGGGCAGATAGAGGGGCACTATGTTCTTTCGGAACAAAACAAAACTACCAAATACGAACATATCATCCCTGCCCTTATCGCTATCGAACAGGACAGAAGTGTTGAGGGACTGCTCATTATTCTCAATACCGTAGGCGGTGACGTGGAAGCAGGTCTTGCTATTGCGGAACTTATTTCAGGCATGAAGACCCCTACAGTATCACTTGTGGTGGGCGGCGGACATTCCATCGGTGTGCCCCTTGCGGTAAGTGCAAAGAAGTCCTTTATAGTTCCAAGTGCTTCTATGACCATCCATCCCGTGCGGATGAACGGTACTGTTCTCGGAGTTCCGCAGACGCTTTCCTATTTTCAGCGTATGCAGGACAGGATCGTAAGATTTGTTGTGAGCAACAGCGGCATATCCGAGGAGGACTTCCGCTCGCTGATGCTGAATACCCGGGAGCTTGTACTGGATGTGGGCAGCGTCGTGGAAGGCGAAAAAGCTGTGGAACTGGGACTTATCGACAGATGCGGAGGACTCGGAAATGCTATGGATTGTCTTTATGATATGATCGAAAATTCAGATAAAAGATATGTGTAGAAATAATACGGAGGAAAACAATGGCTGAAACCAGAAAGAAAAAAACGGCTCCTGCAAAAAAGAAGTCGGAATCTTCAAAAAAAACTGCTGAACCTATAAAAACGGCGGCAGAAGAAAAAAAGAAAACGCCTCAAAGCACGGGACAGTTTGCTTCGGTAGTGCTGTTTGCGCTGGGAGTTATTCTCGCTTTGATGATACTGGTGAAAGGCTCGTCGGGCTGGCTTAGGATGCATGATATGCTGCTGGGACTGTTCGGATGGGCAGCACTTGTTTTCCCTGCTTCACTGATATATTCAGCCGTGAAGATAGGCATGGAGCGCAACACCAAAAAAACGTCCAGCCGCATAATGTGCGGCATAGGCATAACTATTCTCGTAAGTTCTGCGATACAGATATTTGCTGTCGGGAAGCTTCCTGACGGAGGATTCACAAACGCTGTCAAAGTCCTTTACTCTCAGGGGCAGCATCTCAATGGAGGCGGTGCCGCTTCAGGGATACTTACATTTATCCTGTTCAAGACTATGGGAAAGCTTGGTGCAAGGATACTGACAGCAGTTGCACTTTTTGTACTGGTCATGTTCCTTTCAGGAAACGGTATGAACGATTTGTTCAGCGCTGTTGAGAGACATTTCCGCCGCATGGGCGAAGGAATAAGTAATCTTATGACAGGCTCGGAGTTCAATGATGAGTACATCGGCGATGATGGTGTGGATGATGAACGTGAAAAGATAAGCTTCCGCAAGGATATAGAAGCTGTTGATATGATAAGAGAAACAAAGTCAAAGCCTGTTTCTGAAAGAAACATCAGGTTCTCTCAGCCTGTACAGCAGGCGGCAGCAGGGGACGATGGTTTCCTCATGGATATACAGCTTCCGACTGATGATCAGATACATAATGTTGATGATGATTTTGAGATATTCCCTGACAAATCACCTGAACCTCAGCGTAAGGACAGCGCAAGCCTTGAAGATCTTATCAGCAAGGCGGCTGACAAAAAACAGGAGGATATACCGCCTTTCGATATAGACGTTGAAGAAGCAGTACAGGAAGAAATGCCCGTCAAGCCGCTGTATCTGCGTCCGCCCCTCGATCTGCTTACAAATGCGGAGATGAGAGTGAACAGGGACGAAGCAATGAAGGAAATGCGTGAAAAAGCTGATGTTATCGTCAATACTCTCAGAAGCTTCGGCGTTGAGGTAAAGATAAAGGATATATACCGGGGCCCTGCCATTACCCGTTATGAGGTACAGCCGGGTGTGGGAGTAAAGGTCAAGAAGATAACGGGACTTGCTGATGATATCGCCCTCAGCCTTGCCGCTCAGGGAGTACGTATCGCTCCTGTTCCGGGAAAAGCCGCTGTGGGTATCGAGATACCTAACGGTACAAAGGATATGGTAACTCTCAGGGAGATACTCTCTGTCCCCGAATTCAGAAATGCTTCAAGCAAGCTGACTTTCGCTGTCGGCAAGGATATCACGGGCAATGTTATTCTTGGTGATATAGCAAAGATGCCCCACGTTATAATCGCAGGTACTACAGGTTCAGGTAAGTCTGTATGTACCCGTTCGATAATCATGAGCATACTCTTTAACGCTGACCCTGACGAAGTAAAGCTCATCCTTATCGACCCGAAGATAGTTGAATTCAAAGTGTTCGACGGTATACCGCACCTTCTTATTCCCATAGTCGTGGACGTCAAGAAAGCGGCAGGTGCTCTTGGATGGGCTGTCAACGAGATGATGAGAAGATACAACATTTTCGCTGACAACGGCGCAAATGATCTGAAATCATTCAATGAGCTTGCCGAGATGGACGGTGATATGGACAAGATGCCGCAGATAGTTATTTTCATTGACGAGCTTGCTGATATGATGCTTGTCGCAAAGAATGAGGTCGAAGATTCTATACAGCGTCTTGCACAGATGGGACGAGCAGCAGGTGTACATCTTGTTGTAGCCACACAGCGTCCTACTACTGATGTTATCACAGGTATCATCAAGGCTAATATCCCGAGCCGTATCGCTCTTTCGGTAAAGTCGCAGGTAGACAGCCGCACTATCATTGACTGTGCAGGTGCTGAGAAGCTTCTCGGAAACGGTGATATGCTGTATATGCCTATCGGTGCTACCGATCCTGTGCGTGTGCAGGGATGTTTCGCATCAAATAAGGATATAAACGCTACACTTGATTATATCAAGGCACAGTTTGAGGGTGTTGTTTACGATAAGTCCATAGAAGAAGCTGTTGACTGCTTTATTCCTGCTGTAAAAGGCGATCACGGTGACAGCGGAGATATGGGCTATGCCGAGGGAAGCGACGAGGATTATGTTGAACGTGCCATTAAGGTAGCAGTCGATGCAGGTCAGCTTTCCACATCAATGCTTCAGAGAAAGTTGAAACTGGGCTATGCAAGAGCCGCACGTATCATGGACGAACTGGAAGAACGTGGGGTTATAGGTCCAAGCGAAGGCGCAAAGCCACGCCGTGTGCTCATGTCGAAGATGCAGTATGACGAGCGCCGTGTCCGTATGGAAATGGACGGCTAAGTGCTATGCAGGGGCGGATATAATCCGCCGTTTAAATAAAGGAGAAAAAATGATAGAACAGATAAAAGATAACGAAAAGAAAAAGGCCATAGCAAGGGAAGTTCTTGAGGCGCTCCACGACTGGTTCGAGGTGGACGAGAGCAGAGAGCAGTACATCGATGAAAGCGTTGACCGGATCTTCCTTGCGGCTGAGG
>JAFOMV010000179.1 GCA_017418765.1 Ruminococcus sp.
ACAGTATATGGCGGTACATCAACGCACATAGGCGGAGGCGTGCCTGTAGGCAGTGCTTACCAGGCAAGTCAGAGCGTGATAAATAAGCCCGGTGAGAGCAGCACAGCTTTCAAGAAGCGTCTCAGCAACTTCCTGGGTGAGGATAATCTTTCCTCAGACGGCGAGGGTAATCAGATGAGCAAAGAGGATATGCTAAAGCTTGCTAAGGATAAAAAGAAGGTCGCAAAGGCAAACTTCAACTTCAAGAAGAAAATGTAATTTTTATTGCTTGGATGATACTTTGCAGCAGTAGCATATATGCTTCTGCATGGATGAAACGATCCGAAAACAGTATTTGCAGCGCTTGCCTGATATAGTGTGAGACTATTTGGCAGGTGCTGCAAAAGCATGAGCATTAGTAAAACTATGTGTATAATTTTGACGTATATGTCAAAATGTAAAGCTGTTTTGTATATGAAATGCATGATTATGGCGAAAATGTGCCTTGTGCAGGCTTTTAGCATGCTTTTCGCCTTGCTTTTTCTGCATGGATATGATATAATAAAACGGACAAAATGTATTCGTTTAGATTGTTTGATCTGAGACCTGTATCAAAAAATTAAAAAGCACTGTTTAATATTTACATGTCAAGGAAGTGTTGGTTATGAATTATTTGCTCAATATTGATGAGGCAATAGATAGAAAGTTCCTTGTCTCCAAGACTATTAAAGGTCAGGCAGAGGCAGGTAATATAATTCACGTCATGGATGCGGAAAATTCATCCAATTCTGTGCTCGTAACTTACCGTGTTTCACATTATAATGAAAGATTCCACGATTATCAGGATTACACTGTTAAGTTTGATAATGTTGCACAGTTCTGTAAATGGGCACAGCCTGATAATTTTATAGCTCGTAATTATGAGAGCCTCAGTATAAAGGATATTCAGCACTATATCAAGATCAAGAACAGAAGTTTCCTTACTTTCTGCCTTCCTTTGATCATTTTAGCTGCTATAATCATTTTTGCAGTTCTGGTTGGTGTGTTAAAGCTCGGAGGAATGGGTATAGTTCTTTCGCTGATCCTTACAGCAGCTGCTGCTCTTGGTATCTTTGCTTTCTTCAGGAATCAGAAGAAACAGGAAAAAATGCGGCTATACAGCAAGATAAGCTCTGGATGGGGCGTAGTTATTGATTAGCATATATGTGCCATGCAAGTAAAGTTACTTGTGTGGCATTTTTATTTTGTAAAAAGGAAGGAGTAATATGATAACTGCATTTAAAGAAAAGTTTATAGGGGATAAACGCTTTTACCGGCGAGTTCTGTTAATGGTTATACCGATGATAATGCAAATGCTGGTAACTAACTTTGTCAGCCTTATAGATAACATAATGGTCGGCAGGATAGGCACTGAGCAAATGAGCGGAGTCTCAATAGCCAATCAGTTCGTTTTTATTTTTAATATTACTGTGTTCGGTGCAGTCTCAGGTCCGGGAATATTCGGAGCACAGTTTTTCGGCAAGGGCGACAATGAGGGACAGAAATACACTTTCCGCTTCAGACTGCTCATATGCGCTTTGATAATAGGAGCGGTCTGTGTAATATACGGTCTATTTGACGATGAGCTGATATCCCTTTATCTTAGTAAAAATGATCCGCCCGAAACAGCGGCGGCGACTCTTGCTTACGGAAAAAGCTATATGAGGATAATGCTTGTGGGATTCATACCCTTTGGTATAGGTCAGGCATATACAAGTGTGCTCAGCGAGTGCGGTCACACAAAAATACCTATGGCAGGCGCTATGTCGGCTGTTGGGATCAATGTGCTGCTGGATTACTGCCTCATATTTGGCAAACTTGGATTCCCTGAGTTAGGCGTAGAGGGCGCCGCTATAGCAACGGTGATCTCCAAATTCATAGAGGCATTAGTGAAGATAATATGGACTCACACCCACAAGGAAAAAAACAAATATGTGATCGGACTTTTCAAGGGGTTCCGGATACCATCAAAGCTTACAGCCGATATGATAAGGAGAGGGATACCGCTTCTTTTGAATGAGTTTCTTTGGGCGGCAGGGATGTCTGTTATCGCTCAGTGCTACTCAGTAAGAGGACTGAGCGTAGTTGCGGCAAGGAATATATCAGGTACTGTGACCAATCTTTTTGGAGCAGTTTATATACAGCTTGGTGCGTGTATAGCCATTATAGTCGGAGCAAAACTTGGGGCAAACAAAACTGATGAAGCACGTGACCTTGACAATAAAATGCTGTTCTTTTCTGTTTCAGCTGCCTCGGCAGTTGCTTTGCTGATGATACCCCTTGCAAAGTTTTTTCCAATGCTTTACAATACAGATAATGAGATACGTGCACTTGCCGGATATATGATAGTGATACAGGCTGCTGCTATGCCGATATGGTCATTTACAAATGCCTGCTACTTCACTCTGCGCTGTGGAGGAAAGACAGGTCTGACGTTTCTTTTTGACTTTGGGTTTACATGGCTGCTTATGATACCGCTTGCTTTTTTTCTGGCATATTTCACAAAGCTTAATATACATATAGTGTTTGCGGCAGTCACATTTTCGGAACTGATAAAGGTGATCATTGGCTATTTTATGATAAAAAGCGATATCTGGATCAATAATATAGTCAATGATACAGATGTGCTGATCGGAAATTCGGAATGATAACATGAAAAAATTGTTGTATAATGGGCGAAAATGTATTATAATATAAACATAGATACTGATCTGAAAAGAATTATGACGAGAAAGGAGAATGAGATTGGAAAAATACCGGGACGAAAGTTTATCTGCACAGGAAAGAGCAGAAGATATCACCGACAGACTTACCCTCGAAGAACAAGCTGCTCAGCTGAAATATGATGCTCCTGCTATTGAAAGACTGGGCATCCCCTCATATAACTGGTGGAGCGAAGGTCTTCACGGTGTTGCAAGGGCAGGGACAGCTACAATGTTTCCGCAGGCGATCGGACTTGCCGCTATGTTTGATGAGGATGCTATGTATAAAGTCGGATGTATCATAGGCGATGAAGCAAGGGCTAAATACAATGAGTATTCCTCACACGGCGATCATGATATTTTCAAAGGCCTGTGCCTGTGGTCACCTAATGTGAATATATTCCGTGATCCACGCTGGGGCAGGGGACAGGAGACTTACGGCGAAGACCCGTACCTTACAGCACGTCTCGGAGTTGC
>JAFOMV010000180.1 GCA_017418765.1 Ruminococcus sp.
ACGAATAAAAATGATACGTAATCACCAATATTTTTAAGAAAAATATGTGCATATTTAATATATGATATACCGAATATAAATTTACAAAAGCGATTATACAAATAGTAAATCACTTGCCTGCGGATTTTGTTATTCTCATTGTACATGCATACGCTGATATATTTATACGATATATATAAATTATCAATGAATGAACAGGTTTTTATTAGTTTTATCTTGACATCGGTTTTAAAAAGTGATATACTTAAAGTTGACAAGTACACACTGTTCAATTTTAAAATATATTAATTATCACTATAACAACAATTGATGTCAGGAGGGGTAAAAATGCAGTGCGAAAAGTGCGGCGCCGAAACCGGGCTGGAAATGGTCTCATGCCCTGAATGTGGTGCTCCTGTTCCTCAGAATGTAGAAGGATTTGACAATACAATGGAGTTTCAGAGTGAACTCAGAGAGATAGTCGTGGAAAACGGACCTTGGGCAGTGGCAGATATAGATAAGTTTATCGGTCTGCTTGGCGATCATGTTCCGGATCATTTCAAAGAAAGACGGCTGCTTGTAAATATGTATCGCTCAGGAGTGCTGAAGATACTGCTTGAGGAAAGCAGGAAGGATAACAGGGAACTTGCTATTATGAAGGCGAGAAGCTTCCTTGTGGGAGATATGTTCCTTGCGGAGAATGCCGCAGAATTCGTTATCTCATGCTTTACATATATGCTGGGATGGCCGTATGCTTCCCCTCTGAAGAAAACTCCTGCTGCTGATGAGGATGACTCAGAAGATGAAAAGAGAGTTCTTCGTGTCGATGTCAACGGTAAGATATTCACACCGAGAAATGCACGTAAATTCCTGCTTACGGGAAATGTTACCATACCAGAGGGATTTACAAAGCTTGAGGCATTCGCATTTGATAAATACAGTTCACTAAGAACTATCAAGCTTCCCTCTACTCTTATCGCTATCGGTGAATACTGCTTCTCCTCATGCAAAAGACTGAGAGGACTTGAACTTCCCGAAAACCTCAGGCTCATAAAACAGGGAGCTTTCAGCCAGTGTCAGAACCTGGCTGTAGTAAAGATACCTAACGGTGTACTTGAAATAGAGGATAGTACATTCTCTTTCTGTACCAGCCTTGAGGTGATAGAGATACCAGACAGTGTCAGCAGCATAGGTGCTGAAGCATTTTCGGGCTGTGATAAGCTAAGAAAGCTTTTCCTCCCCGAAAGCGTGAAATTCATAGACAAAAACGCTTTCTCCTACTGCCCGAATATTACTATTTATTGTATAGAAAACTCGTATGTGCATAAGTATTGTATCGCTACAGGCATGAACTTCGTTTTGGTTAGTTCTGCCTTAGAGGTATGACGGTATGTGTGGAAGAAAGGATGAGATATTATGGTAGAGCTCGAGATAGGTCAGGAAGTTGAGATGGAATTCGGCGGAAAGGCACAGGTGCTCAGTGTTATCGGCAGCGGCGGTCAGGGTACCGTTTACCTTGTGCGTTTCAACGGAATGAAATGGGCGCTGAAATGGTATGATATAGATAAAATGAAAAAGCCCAAAGCTTTCCGCAAGAATCTGGAGACCAACATCAACGATGGCCCGCCAAGCAATAAATTCCTCTGGCCGAAGTACCTCACAAAAGAAGCTGATGACGGAACTTTCGGATATATAATGGAACTCAAACCGGAAGGCTTTGATTCCTTTGTGGATATACTCAATACATATAAGCTGGAGATAGACCCACTGACAGGTCACGCTGTAAAGAGAGATGTCAAGTTCACCAGCCTTACCGCTATGATAACTGCGGTAATAAATATAGTAAACGCTTTTCGTCAGCTCCACCGTGCAGGCAAGAGCTATCAGGACCTTAATGACGGAGGTTTCTTTATCAATGTCAATACAGGCGCTGTCCTTGTATGCGACTGTGATAATATAGCTCCTGACGGAAGCAACTTCGGTATCGGCGGTAAGCCGGGATATATGGCTCCCGAAGTCGTAAGGGGCATCGCACAGCCTAATGTTCAGACCGATAAGTATTCCCTTGCAGTAGTTCTCTTTAAGCTGCTGTTCAGAGGCGACCCGATGGAGGGCGAAAAGGTAGTTCGTGATGTCTGCCTTACAGAAGCTTCGGAACTCAAGCATTACGGTCAGAATGCAGTATTCGTATATGACCCCAATGATGCGTCTAACCGTCCTGTCAGAGGCATACACGACAATGTTATAAAGTTCTGGAGAATCTATCCTGACTATATAAAAGAAGCGTTCGTTCGCTCATTCACTACAGGTATTGATGAACCTGCCAAGCGCATCATCGAGAATGAGTGGCAGAAACTGTTCATACGCCTCCGCTCTGAGATAATCATGTGCGGCTGCGGAAGGACCAACTTTACTTCTATGTTTGTTCAGCCAAGCGAAAAGACATTCAAGTGCCCTAAATGCGGTATGGAATTCTCAACTATCGGATTCAGCAACAGAGAATCCCGTATGCCGCTTTACCTCGGATGCAAATTCTATGAATGTGAGATAACTCCCGAATCCGACGATTTCACAACTGTTGCAGGTGAACTCGTCGAGAATAAACTGAAACCGGGTGTGCTCGGCATCAAGAACTGCTCCGAAAGAATGTGGAAGGCAAAAATGCCTGACGGCGCATTCTATGATATTGCTCCGGGAAAAGGTTTCCCGATATGGCAGGGACTTGAAATTGACTTTGGCGGAATAACAGCAAAGATATAACCATATACAGCATTTTGTTACATAGCAATATACTGAAAGGAAGTATTATTATGAACAATGAAAAAATCACTGACGCCGCAATGAACGGTGCGTTAGACGGCTTTGAAGCTGCTTCATCTGTGGATGATAGCTTGCAGCTCGATAATATGCTTGATTTCGATGACGATCCTCTCAGCGCTACAGGCGTTTCGAGAAAGAGCCTTGTTATATTTTTCCTGATAGATACCTCAGGAAGCATGAAAGGCAAGAAGATGGGCGAGCTCAATACGGTAATGGAGGAGCTCATCCCTGAAATAAGGAGAGTAGGAGAGGCAGATACTGAAGTTAAAGTCGCTGTACTCACTTTCTCTACAGACGTAAGATGGATGTATTCAACTCCTATCCCGATAGAGGATTTTGAATGGGCAAGATTAAGAGCTAACGGTGTAACGAGCATGGGTGCTGCTTTCAAGGAACTCTCACTGAGAATGTCAAGAAACGGCTTCCTCAATTCACCGTCACTCTCGTTCGCTCCTGTCATATTCCTTATGACAGACGGCTATCCTTCTGATGACTACAGAGAGGGACTGAAGGAGCTTCAGTCAAACAGCTGGTATAAGTTCGGCCTTAAGGCTGCTCTTGGTATCGGCAATGAAGCTAATGACGATGTCCTTGCCGAATTCACCGGTTCAAAGGACACTGTCGTTCATGCTTACTCAGGCGGACAGCTTGCTCAGATGATAAAGATCATCGCTGTAACATCCTCACAGATAGGCAGTAAGAGTATGACTCTCTCTGACGATACAGGCCGTGAGATCGGCGAGGAAGACGTTTTTGCAGCTAAGCAGAAGCTTCTCGGTCAGCAGATACAGGAACTTGTAGGAAGTCAGGTCGAAGATAACGATGTCCCCTTCGATACAGGCTGGTAATTTGCCTGAAAGCGCATAGGATGAACCTGATGCGTATTGTATTACGGAAGGAGGACGAAATATAATGTTTAATGGTTTCAGCCATTCTGTCATGGGCGCAAGCCATGAAAAGACAGGTCTGGTGTGTCAGGATAGTTCCGCATATAAAGTAACGGAGCATTATGCCATTGCTGTTGTAGCAGACGGTCACGGCAGCAAAAAACACTTCAGAAGCCATATCGGCTCAAAGTACGCTGTTGAAGCTACTATAGCGGCTATCGACAGATTCTATGATGACCCTGAAAAGTTTGAAGAAAATTTCCCTGAGAATCATAAAATGATCCTGAGAAATATAGAAAAGCAGATAATAGCAAACTGGAACAGCATGGTCTCACGGCACCTTGAGGAAAATCCTGTAACAGCAGAGGAGAAAAGTAAATTTACGGACGAGGAATTTGAAAAGATACCTCCTGAATCCTATTACGGTTCAACACTTATTGCGGCAGTTGCAGGCAAAAAGTTTACTTTTGGTGTTCAGATAGGCGATGGTTCACTGGTTGCCATATTTGATGACGGAAAAGCAGTGATGCCTATGGAGTATAATGAATCTGCTCCTGCAAATGTGACAGCTTCTATATGCAATTCAAATGCAGCTGCTATGTTCAGCAGTTTTTATAACGATAAGAAACAGCTTATCGCTATGTATGCTTCTACTGATGGTCTGTATACATCGTTCGGAAGTGAATACGATTTCCTTGATTATCATACCATAATCACGGGGCAGCTCACTAATCTTGAAGCGTTCAGGCAGGTCATAGTCAATAATCTTACAAAGAGATCACGCTTCGGTACAGAGGATGATATATCTCTATCCTGCGTTTTCAACAGTGAGTTTATGGCAGAAAAAGAAGAACTGATCAGAGCTAAAATAGTAGAAAACAAAAAGCTTGCGGCAAAAAGAAAAGCTGAACTGCTGAAAAAGCAGGTGTGAATATAGTACGGCATTATCCGTATGATGGCTTTATGCAGATGGAATCAGATGGAATTGGGATTTTTTAGATGCGTTCTGCCGTATCGCAGTACGCAAACACGAATAGCGAAAAGGAAAAGTGGTGTAAGCTATGGAAAAAAGCACATTATATAGTACCGCTCAGAATTTTGCCAATAAGATCAAAGAGGCAAGACCTGAGATCGGATCAGACCCTGATGCATGTCTTTGCCTTATCATAGCTGATTCTCAGGAGATATTCTCAGGAGTTTCAAGCATTAAAGTCGATGAAGGCACAGTTGAAGCAAATCCCGCAGAAGATATCGCTGTAAACGCTCTTATCGCCGCAGGCGGTGTTAAGGCTAAACAGATGATTCTTATAACACTGGATGATAATATTTTTATGCAGCCTAATGAAGGCTGTCTCGCAAGGATGATGAAAACAAGCGTTGATAATGGCGCCTGTGAGATAATGACGAGCATGGATGAGGCTGTATCAGCCGCTGGACTTGTTACTTCTGTATCAACACCTGATTTCCTTAGCGGATATGATGATGATACACCTGTGCCTTCAGAAACCGCACCGGGTGTTCCTGTAGGTGCTCCTGCGGAGTATTCAGCAGGCTTTGATGTAGATGTTAATAATCCGTTTTACGGCGGAGATTCATCAGCAAGTATGTCATCGGTTCCCGGAGGAGATGTCAACGCTCTGTACGATCAGCCGTCAGATGCCCAGGAAGTAGGCGCAAGCGGATTCCCGCAGCCGTATATGCAGCCTATACAGGGATATCCACAGCAGGGAGCTCGTGTTCCTCACGGTGTTTATCCTCAGCAGCAGGGAAGATATCCACAGCAGGGCGGATTCCCTCAGCAGCAGGGCTACTATCCACAGTATCCGCAGCAGCAGGGCTATTATCCGCAGTATCCGCAGCAGCAGGGCTATTATCCACAGCAGGGCGGCTACCCTCAGGATAATAATTTCCCTAAGCCCAATCCGTATATGCAGGGCGTTAATAACTCAATGTATCAGCAGAATCCGCAGAATGCCGCACCTTATGGCGGAACAGTATATGGCGGTACATCAACGCACATAGGCGGAGGCGTGCCTGTAGGCAGTGCTTACCAGGCAAGTCAGAGCGTGATAAATAAGCCCGGTGAGAGCAGCACAGCTTTCAAGAAGCGCCTCAGCAACTTCCTGGGTGAGGATGATCTTTCCTCAGACGGCGAGGGTAATCAGATGAGCAAAGAGGATATGCTAAAGCTTGCTAAGGATAAAAAGAAGGTCGCAAAGGCAAACTTCAACTTCAAGAAGAAAATGTAATTTTTATTGC
>JAFOMV010000181.1 GCA_017418765.1 Ruminococcus sp.
CGAACTGGCCGTCTGCTCTCTTGACACCGAGTCTCTTAGCCTCAGAGTCACGTCCGTTCTTTGTAGAACCAACACCCTTTTTATGAGCGAAGAACTGCATACTGATCTTTAACATACTTACACCTCCGAAATTGTGATATTGATTGTATTCGGGAATTCTTCTGAGATAGATTCAAAATGTAGTCTGAGCTGAGAAAGCATACGTGAAGCGTCCTTGTCGGGCTCCACTCTGCACTCTATAAGGTTGTCCTCCACGATAATATCGGGAGAAAATCCGAATTCATCCAGCAAATTGGCAGTGAGCTGAACTGCTGATGAAAACGCTGCACAGACTATATCGCTGCCGCTGTCGGCATAGCCTGAATGGCCGCTGAATCTGAAACCTGTCAGAAGCCCATTTGATCCATAGAATTCAGCACGGATCATAGTTGCGATCAAGCCTTGATAGATTCGATCTTTACCTGAGTGTAAGGCTGTCTGTGACCCATCTTTCTCTTTTCGCCCTTCTTAGGCTTGTAAGTGAAAACTGTGATCTTCTTAGCCTTGCCGTTCTTCAGAACCTTAGCTTCAACAGCTGCACCGTCAACGTAAGGAGCACCGATCTTAAGACCATCGTCTGCGCCAAGAGCAACTACCTTGTCAAAAGTAACTGTCTCGTCAGCCTCAGCTGCAAGCTTCTCGATGAAGATGATATCGCCCTCGTTTACCTGATACTGCTTTCCACCTGTTTCAATAACTGCGTACATATTGTTGGCACCTGCCTTTTCAATAAACTCGCTGTGACGGGGTCGCATAGATACGACTTGTACACCCGTTTACATGCGGCAATAACATTTTATCATACAATTTCGTCTTTGTCAAGCCTTTTTTACGAAATTCTGTAAAAAAGAGGCAGAATACTCTGCCTCTTTCAAGTATTACCAAACCTTGTAGCCGTCAACGCCTATCTTATAAGAAGTACCGGGAACGTAAAGCTCGGCAGGGTCTACCTGCTTATTCTGCTCCTTAGCCTTATCCATGACATTTCTCATTTCTCTGAATGCAACACTGTTTGTAACGATCCTTGTTACATCGTCCTGTTCAGGTCTTGTGCCAAGATACTCAAGTATTGCCTGCTGGAGATAGAAGTATGATCTGAGCTGTGTCTTTTTGAATTCGATACTCTGCTGATCGTCGCCCTCACCCTCAAGAAGGAAAAGGCTGTCGCCCTCGGTATAGCCAAGTGTGAGCTTAGCAAGTATCTCAGGAATGAATATTCTTATCTCAGAAGCGATAGATCTGCCGAGAGCATCTGCCTGAGCGCTGTCAGAGATATCTTCTGCAAGTCTTGCAGTTGTATCTTCTTCGAGCTTTTTGGTCATTGCTATATACTCATCACGGTTGCTGATCTTGACCATTTCAGCAATACACTGCTGAGCGCCTTCCATAACAACTTCCTTTTTAAACGGGCACTCATCCTCGCCTCGCTGAACGAATATTGCATACTGCTTTTCAGAGATGAAGTTCTCCTCAGCATCCCATCCGTCTATATATGGCTGGAAGCGCTTTGAAAGCTCTGTGCATACACTTCCGTTAACACGAACTTCGCATACCTGCTTATCCTGATACTTAGCAAGGTATATTCTTACCCAGTAATATTTCTTTGAACCAAGATACTTAGGAAGGTCTGTCTTGATGTAGTTCATAAGCATTACAGGCTGCTTTTCCTTAACGCCTATTCTTACAACTGACTGGCAGTACATATCAAAATCGTAATGCTGTCTGAGATAGTCAACTGAAATATGAACAGGGTTCTTCTTTGACATCGCCTGATCAAGAGGATGCCATACTGCTCCGTAGAACATATCGGCAGCCATCTGAGCTGCTTCATCTTCGCTCTTGCCCTGTGAATCGATAGGTTCGATAAGCGGCTCATCAAATTCATCATTCTTGACAATGAATATTATCTGGAGCATTTTTATGCCCTCAGCCTCCTGCTGTCTGCCTACCTGAACGTCTATAGTGTATCCTTTAGGCATGATGATACAGTCATCATAAACTGTTCCATTGAGTTTTTCATTGAGTTTTTCAAGGACAGCCTTTTTGATCTCAATACCTGTATCCTTCTGCTCCTCAGGTTCTGCCTGCTGATTCTTCTTCTTAAAAAGTCCCATTGTGCTAAATCTCCTTATAATTGATTTTTACGGCCGCCGTTATACGGCTGCTCCATCCCTTTATGTTAAAAAGGATCTATTCATGTTCTGCATAAAGCAGGTCATAACGTAAATTTAACCGCTGCCCATCCTTCACGGATCTGTATCTCAGGTTCTTTAAAGCCTGCCGAAAGAATAGCGTTTATGACCTCATCGGCACGTTCCTCTATGATACCTGAAACTATAAGTACTCCGCCCTCTCTGAGATAGCGTCTGAAGTGATCCTTCATCGCTATAAGGACATCGGCAACAATATTTGCTGTGATCATATCGTATTTATCATAAATTTCATCAGCAAGTTTTTCATTGACTGTAATATCACCATAGCAGGTCTTATACAGTGCAGGAGAGATGTTATTCTTTCCCGCATTCTCCATAGCGGTCTCAGCGGCATTCTGTTCAATGTCAACAGCAACTGCATGATCCGCACCGAGAAGCATAGCTGCAATGGACAGTATACCGCTTCCGCAGCCGAGGTCGAGCACCTTATCGCCTTTGTTCAGATATTTTTCGATAAATTCAAGACAAAGCCTCGTGGTATGATGGGCTCCTGTTCCAAAGCTTGAAGCAGGATCTATCTCAAGCACCACTCTGTCTTCGGTATTATCGTAATCCTCCCATGACGGCTTGATAGCAAGCTTTTTGCCGATAGTAAAGGGCTTGAAATACTGTTTCCAGTTATTTGCCCAATCTTCCTCTCTCAGGCTTGCCAGTTCTGCTTCAAGTCTGCCGTATCGCCCGTCAGTATCGGAAGCTTTCAGTTCTTTAAGAAGGGAGCGTATAGCTGTCAGAGTTTCACTGCCCTGTTCGTTTGACGGCAGATAAACAGTTATACAAGTCTCACATTCAGAAAGCCCCATGAGATCATCGTCGATATAATCCCATCTTCCATACTTGTTTTCAAGGAACTCCTTGAAATCCTCGGCATCACGTATAGAAAAGCCTTTTATGCCGATGTCTTCAAGCTTAGAGCAGATGAGCTCAATGCCTTCTGTGGCGGTGTAGATATTTACTTCTGTCCATTCCATTAATAATTAATCTCCTTATTTGCAAATAAGCATAAGATACATAAGCACATCTGTATCATTTATGATACCGTCGCCGCTGATATCAGCTGCTTCGATCTCACATCGTCTGAGAGTAGAGATACCCTCGGGACGTTCATTGAGATCTCTGATATAGTTATTGAGCACAGCAAGATCAACAGCATCGGCAGCGCCGTCGCCGCTGATATCGCCCGGCACAAGTTCAACTCCATCACCTGCATAGACAAGTTCAGAAAGTTTTACCCATGCGTCTGTACCGTCAATATTGATACAGCCCCATCCATCGATCACTCTTGTTACATTTACGATATCTCCGTTCTGCATTTCTGCGATGGTATCAGCATTTTCCGAAAGATCTGTATACACATTAACGGTTTCATTTCCCGAATAGTAATACTCGCCTGTCGGAATTACATCCGCTGCTTTTGTCATGAAAGCTGTGCTGACAGCAGCAGTGGTCATTGTTGTCGTTGTTGTCATTGTCGTTGTTGTGGTGGTAGTAGTTGTTGTAATGCTGGTTGTTGTAGTAGTTGTGGTTGTAGAAGCGGTGGTTGTTGTAGTTTCAGCCGGCATAACAGCAAGTGTTTCAGTCTGCTGAGAACCATATGGTTCCTTACCTGATAGTACCTGATAATAGTAAATATCATTGTACACACTGTAAAGATCTGTTTCTGTTTTAGCAGGATCTGCCATTGTTACACATCCGCCCGATATACTGTCTACGTATACCCAGTGGCCGCCGACATTACAGATAACGTAATATCCCTTATTGAGCCAGCTCTCCATTTCGGCAGCCTTACCCTCACGTGAATATGAAGTGAACTCAAGATTTGCAGTTTCAATTCTTACTTCCGGGATAACAGCATTTACAGAAGCCCAGTACATAAGGCTCCCATCCCAGCTGAAAGCGCCGATATTATTGAGCTGCCGAGCGAATACACCGGGGTCAAAAGAATCTGTATCTCTTGCACCTGATGCAGCAGCAACCATTGCGATGGATGTTACATAGCATCCTGATTCTCTTATAGTTGAGCCGCCCATTGCTGTATTAGCCCACCTATCGTCTTTCTGGCTCCATGTGCGGTAATCCTCCGCAGCATGTGCAGTGTTTTTCGGGTCAACAGCTCCTGCGATCATGACTATCATCATGATAAACGCAATAAAAGCGCTGATGATCCTCTTTTGTGTGACCGTTTCCACCATAAAAACCTCCAATTACCGGGAATTTTCTGTTTTACGGCGATTCTTTTTTCTCAGCATATACATATTGTAAGCCTGTATATACTCCTCCATAATAATATTTTTTTCTTCTTCGCTTAGATCTTGTTCGCCGTAAACAGCCTTATCGAACGATCGAGCAATATTGCTGATGTCCGTACCGCTATAAGCGGCTGCAAGCTCCGCAGCCTCCTTTGAGGTGCATCCGCCTTCTATCCCGTACATACGGCATATCCTTTTCATGGCAGCTCTTACAGTCTCAGTCGGTGTCTTTTTCTTACTGAGAATAAGGAATATCTTGTGCGATATCCTTGGGTAGAGCATGACAGCTGCAAGGATAAGCAGTGATAATGCGAGAATGATCAAACCCGCCCTTGTAAGCAGGTCAGTGGCGCTTGTGTTGTCTTCCTCCTCTGCCACATCGGCTATAGTTGGTTCAAAGGACATCCATCCATAGCCTTTTATATAAAGTTCAGGGAATGCATGAGCATCCTTGGTGGTCACAACATAGTTAAATTTGCGATCACCGTTTTCGTTTGGTTCTGTCATATTGTAACCTACGCAGAACCTTGCAGGTATACCTGCTGCCCTCGCCAGAAGGATCATTGCAGAAGCATACTCATAGCACACACCTGTCTTTGTCTCAAATATAAAGTCAATGGCGTTTTCGCCTTCTTCCTTAACATAGTTAAGGTCATATTTATATCCGTTCTTGTAGAAATACATCTCCAGAGCCTTAGCCTTATCATAATCAGAATCACGGTCTTTTGTGATCTGTTCTGACAGTTTTTTCAGCTGTGTCCTGCCGCCGTAATCCAGCAGTTCATCCTCCACAGCGAATAAGATATCATCCTGTTCGGAAAGAGCGCTGTAAAGCTCTGTTGCCTGACTTCTCTCCTTTTCCTTCAGAGTATTGTCATAGGCGGCATTCAGAAGGATATTCTCAGCTTCGGATGTCATTTCCTCATAATCATCCCTGCAAAGGGCATCTATCATCTCTTTGTTTCTGCCCATGTACATGAATTTATCCGAGCTGTAACTGAACGTAAATGTGTCATCAGATGCGAATAAGGGGTCATTCGCATAGATAAGTCCCGTTCTTGTAGTTTTCAAAACTTTTTTGTAAGTAGTATCGCTGAGTACAGTCGCAAACTGCGGTATCGGTGCAAACTGTGCGGTATGGTAAGCACCTTGTATAAATACATTTTTCTCAGGCGGAAGCTCGACCTCCTCGCCCGTGAATTCACTCAGACCGTATTTTTCAGCAAAATCCTTATCAAGCTTTGCAGCTTCCAGGTATGCTTTCAGATAATCGCCCGGAGAGCTCAGTTCTATGGGAGGACTATCTGCGCTTCTGACCAGCCTTGTATCAACTTCGTTTACCTTCCATTCACCTGACGAAAAAACATAATCGGTAAATGTTGCGGTTTTCAGCCTTAACTCCTCATCAGCCTTTGCATAATATACCGGAGTTTGCTTGGTTTTCACCCTGAACTGCTGAGCAGTTGAAGTATCTCTGAACACATTCAGCATAGATACAAGCCTGTCTGTAAGCTCATCAGCGTTGATAAGTGTTTCTATATAATCTCTGTCCGCCTCGATAGCAGGCTTAGGCACCAGCGCAGCGGCTGCTGCAAATACAGCTGCATATACAGCAAGCGGCTTCCATATCTCCTGTCTGCACACAACTTCAGTATCTTTTGTATTGCTGAACTGACGGAAAACAGCCATCAGAATGACATATCCCACAGCAAGAAGTATAATGTAGACAGTAGGCATCTTCTCATATTCCTTACCATATATAGCAAACGGTATTATAAATATGAGAAAACTCATAAATATCCTGTATCTTACCCTCGTAAAATAGTATATGACCGAGGTCATGAATATAAAGAAAGCTGCGAATATAGCGATCGTATACCATTTGTTATATTCAACAGCATCCTGCGGAGTGAAGAACCAAAGGCTGAACGGGATAGGATAATCCTTCTCGCCCTTATCAGCGCACCACTTTACGATGACCATAATAAGTGAGCAAAGGGCTATATAAGCCATTGAACCAATAAGCTTGTGCTTGTTGATATAATCAAACAGCCTGAATACCATCCAGCCGCCGATGTATGTGACAAGTCCATATACCAGCGAAAGACTGCTGTGATAATGATACATGATAGATGTCATTATCAATGCGGTATACACAAGCACAGGATCAAGTAAAGTGCCGAAAAGAAATTTTTTCAGAGTATTTGCTTCATGCATATTTATACCAACTTAAAGTTATTATCTTCATCGAGATACCACGTCGGATGTGAAGTACCATTTGCGGATGAAGGTGATGCGACTATCAGATTTAAATTTTCGGAACCTGCAAAACGTGATGAAACTGTTTCAAAGCCTGCACCTGTATCAGTAGTAGCTATTATGCAGGCACATACTCCCTCATTAACCGCAGATACATCCGCCCTTGATCCCTCATGCACCTTTACTGCAAGAACTTTCAGCAGTATCTGTGCAGGATAATCAGGATTATCTACTGTTACAGTTTCCATATCATCAGCATCGCTGCGAAAGATGAATGTGCTTGCGACTCCCTGACGGATAAGCGCCTGAAGCAGTCCGAAAACAGAAGAAATGATCTTCTCCTCTGTGATGACTGCTGTTTCCGCAGCTATCCCCGCCGGTCTGTACAGGTCAAGTATTATCACAGGCTGAACAGAAGCTGCTGCCTCGTCAAGTCTCACCATCAATGCCGAGCGTTTAGAGGAGAGCTTCCAGTTTATGCGTTTCAGCGGATCGCCCTGAACATATTCCCTGTGTTCATATCCGGGGGTAGTATTTGAAGAAAACATCATTGATGTTTCGTTGTCTTCTTCATTTTCAGTTGTAGCAACAACATTTGCAATTGAGCGTATCAGCGAAGAAGAAGCTTTCACATCAGGAACTTCCGGAATAACACCTACCAATATTCTTTCGGGTATATTATCCAATCTGAACCTTATAAATCCGAGAAAACCGCTGGAATAAAGTTCACTTATGCCTACTTCACCGTTTCCGCCGTAAACAGCGTCGGTTTCAAACACAAACTCTTTTCTGCCGTACTCCATAAGCGAAAGCTTGAAGGTCTTGACATTTCTGTCAAACACTTCGGAAACAAATGGTTTTATTTCAAGTACAGCCAGCGGTATGGAATTCTTCTTCTCAACCGATATCCTGACTTTAAGCTTACTGCCTTTCTTCACATAGGCATCACAGTCGATGGTTACTTTTACATTTTTTCTTGCGTAAAGGGCAAAGCCAAGCGATACGAGCGGTGCGAACAGCACGAATGCAAGAAGTATAACGCCCATTTCACCGTCAATATAGAAAGTGAAGATATATACAAGAAAGGCAACGAACAATACGCTTACGATATATTTGATATTTTTCATTATCTTACATTCATATACGGCACCTGACATCTGCCAAGCAGATCTGCCACATATTGTTCACTGCTGCCAAACGCAGTCTTACCCTGCGGAGACAGGATTATTCTGTGGGAAAGAACAGCAACAGCGGTATTCTTTACATCATCCGGCGTTACATATTCCCTGTCATATATATATGCAAATGCTTTTGCAGCTTTGTATAAAGCTATACTTCCTCTCGGACTTATACCGAGGATCGTATTTCTGTCACCTCTTGTTGCGCTTATTATACTTATGATGTATTTTTTCACATCTTCAGTGACACGAATATCTCTTACCTCCTGCTGCATTGCCTGTATATCGTAAACAGACATTGCCGGTTCGGTAATATTGGCAATTGGATTATATTTTTCGGTACGTTCAAGTATCTTCATCTCCTCATCCTCTGAGGGATAGCCCATTGATAGTTTCATAAAAAATCTGTCCATCTGAGCTTCAGGAAGATGGAATGTACCATATGTCTCAACCGGATTCTGTGTAGCCATTACGAGAAACGGATTGGGCAGCTGATGCGTGACTCCGTCAAGGCTGACTTGTCTTTCCTCCATAGCTTCAAGCAAAGCAGACTGTACCTTCGGCGAAGCACGGTTGATCTCGTCAGCAAGAAGGAAGTTACACATTACAGCTCCGTCACGATAGACAAATTCTCCTGTGGACTGATCCATCATAGTAAAACCTGCTATATCCGAAGGCATGACATCAGGCGTAAGCTGTATACGATTGAATTTTCCTCCTATAGAACGTGAAAGAGCGGTTATGAGCTGAGTCTTACCGACACCCGGAACATCTTCCAACAGTACATGACCTTCACACAGAAGTGCTGCTATAAGTTTGATTATTGTATCATCTTTACCGACAATGACCTTGCCGACTGTTTGAACAAGTTTGCTGACATTATGATTCATATAGTAGTTACCTCTTTATTGAGCATATTATCCAATTAGTTACATTATATCATATTTTATCAATATACGCAATGGATAAATGAACAAAATTTCCGCCCCATTATTGTTCAATCCTCCTATAAGATAAAGAAAAAAATGTGGAAAAATTGTCGCTTTGTTTATATTACGTTGTTTACAAATGAACAAGTCACACCGTTTTGAAGGGCGTGATCCGGAAAAATTTCATTTATTCAACACAAAAAGCAGCAGTGATATTTCACTGCTGCTTTGAAGATACTTATATATAATTACTTGATCATGTTAGCAATCTCGTCAGCGAAGTTCTCTTCCTTCTTCTCAACGCCTTCGCCACGCTCGTAGCGAACAACGTCAACAATCTTAACAGAACCGCCGAGCTTCTTAGCCTCTGCGTCAACATAGCCCTGAACTGTAAGCTTGTCATCCTTAACGAATGCCTGCTCAAGGAGACAGTTCTCGCTGTAGTACTTGCCAACCTTGCCTTCAACGATCTTAACTCTTACCTGCTCAGGCTTTGATGCCATCTTAGGATCCTCAGCCATCTGAGCGAGCATGATCTTCTTCTCGTTCTCGATAACTTCAGCAGGAACATCCTCTCTCTTAACGTAAGGAGCGTTAAGAGCAGCAGACTGCATAGCTACATCCTTACCGATAGCAGCTACCTTGTCAGCGCTGAGGTCTGTATCCATCTTAACGAGAACGCCGATGCTGCCGCCGTTATGGATGTAAGAAGCAAGAGCACCTTCCATTCTTACAAAACGACGGATAACGATATTCTCTCTGATCTTCATACCAGCCAGTTCTGTAAGAGCATCACCTACTGTACCTGTGCCGTTAGCGATTGCTTCGTTCTTGAGAGCCTCAACGTCAGCAGGATTCTTTTCGATGATAGTCTCAGCAACGTTTGCAACAAAGTTTCTGATATCATCTGTGTTAGCAGCGAAGTCTGTCTCTGTGTTTACTTCGAGGAGAACGCCTACATTGCCCTTAACAACAGCAGTTACAATGCCCTCAGCAGCAGCTCTGCCGCTTTTCTTAGCCTGTGTAGC
>JAFOMV010000182.1 GCA_017418765.1 Ruminococcus sp.
AGAAAGCTTTCGATGAAAAGGACTATGAGAATTACAGGATAATCGTCCATAGTATCAAGAGCACATCACTGACCATAGGCGCACAGGTCACCTCCGAACACGCTAAAAGTCTTGACTTCGCAGCCCGTGATAACGATATCGAGCTGATCAAAAAACGGCATGATTCGTTCATGGACGAATACATCGCAACTATCGACGGTGTAGTGGCTGTGCTAAGCAATTATTTTGAAGAATAAGACGGGCTGTGTGCCCGTCTTTTTTTGCATAAATAAAGGTGCGGGCGCATATATATTACAGTATAAATGATTCCTTCGGGACAAGCGAGAGCAACTGATAAACATTGATGAAAATAACTATATGATATGTATATACAAATATTGCGAAATTGTTTTCGAAAGCAATACAACTTTGATGCAACAGAGCCTGCGATTTGTATTCTATTGAGATAATTAGCCAGAATTTGTCAAAATTATGACTAATATGAGTAGAAATGCAGCTTGAGAGCCAAAAAACAACTATCATTTTTATGCACGTTGTTTAACAAAAGTTGCGATTGGCTAACTAATTATTGCGATTTGAGAGAAACGGCTAATTTGTTTTATCAAAATTTGCTGATTTCGAGTTATTTTTTTTCAATTATTGCTTACTTTCTTTATAAGTATTCACAAAACGAGAATTAAATGATATAATAATGTCATGAAATATGTAGCAAAATTTAGCTATTTCGATGAAGACTAAAATCTAAATCAAAAGAAAACAATATTTTATGGAGGTTGTACTTATGAAAAAGATCAAGTCGATCGCCGCTCTGTCACTCGCAGTGATGATGATCTGCGGAATGGCATCGTGCGGCAACACCGAATCAAATGAAGGAGGCAATGATAAGCCCGCTACAAGCACAGGTGACGAGACGAAGTCCGGCGACGTAAAGGAATTTACAGCGTTCTTCGCAGTTCCCGGTAACGAGCTTGATGCAGGCAACAGAGTTCAGGAAGCTATAGCTGAGAAGATCGGCGCTAAGTGCGATATGAAGTGGCTGACAGGTCAGACCGCTGAAGAAGCTATCGGCGTTATGATCGCAGGCGGCGAGTATCCTGATTTCGTTGATGCATCTTCCGGTATGCAGAACATGGTCGATGCAGGCGGATTCATCGCTATCGATGAGCTGTGGGATAACTATCCTAACGTAAAGAACTTCTACACAGAAGCTCAGTGGAACTCTATCAGAAATGAAGACGGCCACGTATACATCATTCCTCAGTTCGGTAACATCTGGGAGAAGGATACAGCTTGCATCCACAACGATGAGGCTTTCTGGATCCAGACAAGAGTTCTGAAGGATCAGGGCTATCCTAAGATAGAGACACTTGATGAGTACTTTGACGTTATCGAGAAGTACATCGAGGCTCACCCCACAATGGAGGATGGCACACCTAACATCGGTTATGAGATCCTCTGCGATGACTGGAGATACTTCTGCCTTGAGAATGCTCCTTTCTTCCTTGACGGTTATCCGAATGATGGTTGTATCATAGTTGACAGAGATTCTCACAAGGCTATCGACTACAATACAACACCTACAGCTAAGAGATATTTCCAGAAGCTGAATGAAGAGTACAAGAAGGGCATCATCGATCCTGAGTGCCTGACAATGAACTACGATACATATATCTCCAAGCTCTCCACAGGTAGAGTTTGCGGTATGGTTGACCAGCACTGGGACTTCAACGATGCTGAGCTGGCTATCAAGGCAGCAGGCAATCTTGATGACTGCACATATATCCCTGTTGGCGTAACTATCGACAAGGGTATCGAAGAGCATTGGCACAGCGGTTCCGCACTGGACGTTTCCAACGGTGTTGGTATCACAACATCTTGTAAGGACCCTGAGGGCGCTATGCAGTTCCTGAACGATCTGCTCGATCCTGAGATCCTGACACTGCGTAACTGGGGTCAGGAAGGCATTGACTACAACGTAGGCGAAGATGGTCTGTTCACACGTACAGATGAGATGAGAGCTAACTCTAACGATCAGGCTTACATCAATGCTAACCTTTGTCCTTATGCTTACTTCCCCAACTATGTTGGTATGGATCACGACGGCATCAACGCTTGCAACGCTAACTATCAGGCAACTGAGTTCTATGATTCTCTGTCTGATGATGTTAAGGAGTGCTTCGATGCTTACGGCGTAAAGACATACGTTGAGCTCTGCAACACAACTACCGAGAATTCTCCTTGGTATCCTATGTGGTCTTGGTCCAACGCTCTGACAACCGATTCCCCAGAGGGTAAGGTTTGGACAGAGATGGCTGACATCAAGCACACATATCTGCCTCAGGTAGTTAAGGCTGATGACTTCGATTCCGCTTGGGACGAGTACATGAAGGCTTACGAAGATAAGATCGACATCGACACATTCCTGAATGCTGCTAACACAGAGATCCAGAGAAGAATCGATGTAGCAGAGGGTAAGTAATTACTTAAACTTACGAAATAAACCGGAAATTTCCGGACATGATTATCTGTTAGCCGCTCCCCGTAAAGGGAGCGGCATACAGGTATTTTTTAAGCAAAACGCTTTTTTATGAGGAAAACGATCCCCTGTTGCCCTCGGTAAAGACGAATAAAGCTCTTTAGTGAGGGAAATAGGGGATTTCTCATCATCTCGGAGGTGCAAAATTATAATGTTTAAGCGTGATCCGGACTTCGGTAAGAAGCTGAAAAACCAGAAAGCTCTTATCTTTATGTCCATCCCTTTTGTGATCTATGTCATCATATTCAACTATGTGCCGCTGGTAGGCTGGCTCATGGCGTTCCAGAACTATAAGCCTAAGAATGGCCTTTTCCATTCAGAGTTTATCGGTCTTGAAAAGTTCAAGTTCCTTTTCAGAAATGTCGACTTTATACATGACGTAAGAAATACCCTGGCAATGGGTGTTATAAACCTTGTGCTCAGTACAGTTGCGGCTATCGTGTTCGCTATACTGCTGAATGAGCTGAGAGGTGTTATCGGTAAGAAGTTCGTACAGACTATCTCTTACCTGCCTCACTTCTTGTCCATGGTCATCCTGACAGGTATCGTTTTCGACGTACTTTCTATGGAAAACGGTATGGTAAACAGATTCCTGATGACTATCGGATTTATCGACAAGCCTGTACAGTGGCTTGCTGAACCTAAGTATTTCTGGTGGATAGTTGCTTTCGCAAACCTGTGGAAAGAAACAGGTTGGAACAGTATCATCTATCTGGCAGCGATCACATCTATCAATACAGACCTTTATGAAGCAGCTTCCATCGATGGTGCAGGCAGACTCAAGAGGATCTGGCATATCACACTGCCCGGTCTGAAGCCTACCATCCTGATCCTGCTCATCATGAATGTTGGTAATGTACTTAACGTTGGTTTCGAGCTCCAGTACCTGCTGGGTAACGACCTTGTAAAGAGCGTTTCTGAGACTATCGATATCTACGTACTGAACTGGGGTATCAGCCGTGGCGACTACTCGCTTGGTACAGCAGCCGGTATTTTCAAGAGCGTTGTAAGTATCATACTCATAATCATTGCGAACAAGACCGCAAAGGCTATGGGCGAAGAAAGCTTGTACTAAGGAGGTTGTTTTATGGCAGATTTCAATTTAAAAGAAAAAGCCTCCGCTAACAAGATCGTCAGAGGCGGTATCATGAGCAGACGTACAAAGGGTGATATAATCTTTGATACCATCAACACGATATTCATGGTGATCTTCACGATCATTATCCTGTATCCTTTGCTCAACATGGTAGCAGTATCATTCAATGATGGTCTGGATGCGCTGAAGGGCGGCATCTATCTGTGGCCCAGAATTTTCACAACTAAGAACTATTCAACAGTTCTCAGCATGAAGAATATGGGTAACGCAGTAAGGACCAGTGTTCTGAGAACAGTTATCGGTACACTGTCCGCAACATTCGTAACAGCACTGCTGGCTTACATTCTCAGCCGTAAGGATTTCCTGTTCAAGAAGTCCCTCTCACTGCTGTATGTTGTAACCATGTACGTAAACGGCGGTCTGATCCCTGTGTTCCTGGTTTACAAGTCACTGGGTCTGACCAATAACTTCCTGGTATACGTTCTGCCCGGTATGGTACCTGCATTCAGTATGCTGGTTCTGCGTACCTACATGAACGGACTGCCTGACAGCCTTGCAGAGTCTGCAATGATCGACGGTGCAGGTCACTTCACGATCTTCTTCCGTATCATTCTTCCTCTCTGTATGCCTGTTATCGCAACAGTTGCACTGTTCACCGCTGTTGGTCAGTGGAACTCCTGGTTCGATGTAATGATCTATAACAGAATGAGCGACAACCTCACAACTCTTCAGTATGAGCTGATGAAGCTGCTGAGCTCCGTTACAAACCAGAAGTCTAACTCGGAAGTTATGAAGAATGCAACAGGTACAGTTACTCCTACATCTGTAAGAGCTGCTGCTACAGTTGTTACATCACTTCCTATCATTATCCTGTATCCCTTCCTTCAGAGATACTTCGTTGCCGGTCTTACAATCGGTGGTGTTAAGGAATAATAAAAAATATCGCCTGCGGATCATTCCGCAGGCGTTTTTTGTATATATGCGCTTATTTTAGAAATACCTCATGAAGTCTGTAGATCACAAAATCTCCCTCTTCCAGTGTCAGCGGAGGGTGCGTCAGCTTGAACTGTTCTCGTGCAGCTATGTATTCTTCGATCTCTTCTCTTGTCTGAAAGAGCCCGTACTTGTTCAGCTTAAACTGAGTAAAAACAAAGGGTATCTCATTGTAAACAGCCGAATAATTGTCACCCGATGTATAAGCATAGTCGTACCCTAAGAATATCTTTTCAAGGTCGGGACATTCAAACTTCGGTTCGGGCACATCTGTTTCACACAGCAGCATCCTGTACTTTATCTTGAGCTTTTCAGCTTCCCTGACATATTGGTATATGTAGTCCATATCATTGCAGGCAGCTATCCGGCTATGCTTTTGTATATTCCAATAGGTCTTGCCGATATTCTCATCATAGTATGCTTCAAAGCTGTCGGATACATCCTCACGAAAATTCAGGAACCAGTTCTGAGCAGTTTTGTCGCTTGCTCCGCTGCCATCTATCCCTCTGTAGGGACTATCTTTATATTCCTGCACGATAATGCCGTTTGTTATCATGTTATCTCCTATCCCTTGTTCTGTAAGCGTCAATTTCAAGGTCGAAAAGTATAAAAGCCATAGTTCCCCTGAATTATTATCGGTATACTATGGCTAAAATTATCTTTATCTGTTTGCAGAAAAAATCTTAAAGTACGTCACCCAAAGGTGCATCGTTCAGGACTTTTTTGCCGTTCTTCTCTGCGAATTTCTCGAAGTTAGGGTGTTTCTTGCCGATTATCTCGTAGCCCTTGTCCACTGTTATATCGCCTCTGCCGATGCGGTGATAGTCCGAACCCAGCAGATGTACA
>JAFOMV010000183.1 GCA_017418765.1 Ruminococcus sp.
CCGCGCAGAGAATCAGACGGTCATGAAAAATGGGTTGATTTTGTAGTGAAATTTTCCCATGTAGATTCTGTCGCAAAGCTCTCCTTATCTGCATTCAAGACAAAGTATCAAAACTGGTGCAAGAAGGGACGTTATAAATACAGCGAATCCAAGGCAGAACAAATTCATGCATATGCAAGAACAATTGTCTGCACACTGCCAATGACAGATGCAGCCAGGAAAATGGTTTCTGATGCTGCAAAGCACCTCAATTCTACACTTGAAGCGCTTGAAACGCTTCATTCCGAAATGGACACTCTTGCATCTCAGCTTCCGGAATACGAAACTGTTATGAACCTGTACGGCGTTGGAAAAGTCTTCTGCTCGCAGCTCATTGCTGAAATCGGAGATGTCACGAAACTGAAATGTAATAAATCTCTTGTCGCTTTGGCAGGGATTGATCCGCCTCCGGATCAATCTGGTAAAGACGACCCGAAATCCAGACGTATCTCAAAACGTGGCTCACCTGCATTGCGAAAAACGTTGTTTTTGATCATGACGATCTATCTTCAGCGACAGCCTGCTGATGAGCCGGTATACCAATTCCTTGACAAGAAACGGACTGAAGGAAAGCCATACAAAGTTTACATGATTGCTGCTGCCCACAAATTTCTTCGCATTTATTATGCCAGAGTCAAAGAAGTAATGCCGAAGGAGTAGCATCTATTCATAGATTCCGAACCGGAGGCAAACACAGGCACGGCGCAGCCGCTTGACCTTGACAGGTTATCATAAAAATGCTACAATGGCTGCCACCGACGATGACTGACTTCATCTATTCATGAGTTCTTCACCGTCGGCACGACACACAGAGCATTTTTATGATGTTCTGTCGAGGTTGCCGGTCGGGTACAACTGCATTTTTTCAGGCCGCTTCGACGGTCTTATTGTCGTGCCTTTTTTTCTTCTGTGAAAGTTATGTGAAACTTTCATTTTACCCCTTGACTTTTATTTGCAGGTCTCATGTTATTGTGAACTTGTATCCTCATGAGAATAAATGTACAGCAGAAGACAATGCAGGAATACTTATGCTTGTTAAGTATCTGCGGAAAACTGTGTGAGTTATCTCATTAGAACAAGTCCTCAGATCTTATTATTTGCAGTACTGCATCATAATTGTATTATAGCATAGTTTTCTTAAATAATCAAGAAAAAGGAAGAAGATACATAAAACGCCGCAAGGAATATAATATCCTTGCGGCATATGCATCATGACAGGGAAGAGGCATCAATGTGCAATCCTGTCTATCATTTTTTCGTTGCAGAAAACGAATACTATTCCCTCAACAGTTGTAACTGTGTATTCCTTGCCGTCTTTTATCGTGTCCGCAGGCTGCTTCGTTATTTCATTGAAATTGCTGCTGTCGTACCAGATATAGTTATTATTGAAGTAGGTTATTATAGTGTTTTCGCTGACACTGAGAACACGTTCTGTTCTTCTGAACTGCTTTTCGTTTATGATATTACCTGTTTCAGTATCATATACTCTTACTGCGTCATATTTATTATGTCTTATCTCGTTTCGCTCCTGTTTATTTCCTGTAAAGAATCTTGTAACAGTGTAGGCTGTAAAAAGCTTGTCGCCTGATACACAGTACGTCTGAACATTGGGTATCTCTGAAAAAGAAGGGGCTCTGTTTTCAAAGTAATCGAAGTAAAGCTCACAGTTTTTGTTATCCTTTTCGCTGAGGATTATCATGTGGCTCTTGCTGTTGTCTATGACCTTATTTTCGCCTGATATGATCTTTTGGGTACCGTCAGCGAAATCAAAGACAGCCGCACCGTTTATATCATGTCTTTCGTTTTCTATGTAAACTTCTTTGAAATCGTTGTTTATATCATAAAATCGGAAGAAAGGCTTATTTGTTACTTTCTGAGTATACCTTGCATAGACTATTCCGTCTTTTATATCTCCATGAATATTGTCAGGAACTTCAAACTCGCCCAGCGGAGTGCCTGTGTTTTTGTCAAAGGCATGAAGAACCGTCCTTGATGATCTTTTACCGCTTGCCTTCTCATAGCAATACAGCTTTTTACCGTCAATGCAGAAGCTTTTGAATTTGCCTTCGATGAGCAGTTTATCGGGGATACCGCACATATACACTCCCTTGTCTGCATCGAGGTAGTAGTATATACCATCAGAGAAGACAGTGCCGCTGTATGTATCAGCAGTATAAATGGTTATATCATCTGTCATCATATAAGAAACAAAAGGCGCTGAACATATTGCCAGCGCCGATGTTATCGTGACGATAATTATCGTTTTCAGTCTGTTCATTCTTCGTTGCCTTCGTTTTCAGAGGATGCTTCCTCAGATGTGGTTGCTTCAGCAGTTTCAGCTGTTGTTGTTTCTGTTGCAGCAGCAGCTTCTTCATCTGTGCTTTCGTCCGCACCGTTTAACTGTTTGCTGAAAAAATCGTCTATCATATCGACCAGATCAGGATTGATAGTGCTGTATTTTTCCTTATCAACTGAAGCTATGTATTTTGCCCATTCGTCGTTATTATTTGCATTAGCAGCTTCATCGTATTTTTCTTTAAGCTCTGTTTTGAAGTATTCGTGATAATCAGAAGTGCAGAAGTAACCGTTGTGCGAATCCTTACCCTCTGTTTCAAAAGTGTAGTATTCTGCATAGCGATTCTTTATCCTGCCCTGCTGAGAGATGATCGATGAACCGTAATACTTTATTACCTCATCATTATCTCCATGTATTATCAGTACAGGAATATTGCTTTTGTTAATGCCGTCAACAGCAGTCAGTGATGCATATCTTCCTGCGTGTATTTTATTGTATGTCCAGAGGAATGGGTAAACAAGGAAGCTCTTATCACCATACATTTCATCAACTTGTTCGCAAAGCATAGACATGGGAGAATTATATCCCGACATACTTACACTTGCCTTTACCTTATGGTCAAAGTTCAGAACAGCAGCAGAAGCATAGCCTCCCCAGCTGTGACCCATAACGAATAATGGCATATTTGCAAATACGCTGTTATTTTCAACATAATTGAGTGCTCTGTCGAGATCGATATCAGACTGTGCAAGACCAATTGTGCCTTTTCCTTCGCTTGTGCCGCTTCCTGTAGCATCATATGCGAATATTCTCCAGCCTCTGTCAACAAGAGCAGTTATAAGCGGAAGGTAGCCATCATCATGAGCACCGCCGAGACCGTGAGCGAATACGATAACGCCTTTATCGTTATTGAGACCGTAAATATAGCCCTTCAGTACATTGTCGCCTGAACGGAAGCTGACTTCCTGACGGGGGTATTCAGCCTCATAGTGGTCATACTGATATCCTGCATTGAACTCAGGGGCGATCTTCTCATATCTCGGGAAGAATTTTTTCATCTGGCTTGCGGTTATGATATAACCTGTGATAAATGAAGCTAATAAAACCAGAAGAAGTATTATGAGAATCGTTTTAAGAACACTTCTTTTTTTTGTTTTTCTGGACATATGAATTCTCCTTTACTATGAAAATACAGTACCATATATACACAGTTATTATATCACAGGTGTTTTAGTTTGTCAATATATATGTTATTGTTTTTACGATTTAGTTTTTGCATATATTTGCACAAAATTTGCAAGGCGGAACTATGCAGATCTATCGTACAGGATATGTATGATAGGATTACCGCAAAGGCATAAAAAGAGCAGTCTGTCATATATATGGACAAGACTGCTCTTTTCTATCGGTTATTTCTTCTTGTCAGACTTATATTTTAGTATGACAAGACCTGTTACGGCAGCAGCCTTTAGAGCTGATACCGCTATTTCTTTAGGATGGTGCTTGGTTCTTATATTTTTTGGGACAGGAGTTGTATTTGATATATTTCCCTTGCCGGCAGTTTTTACTGTACCGCCTCCGACTGTGAATTTTCCGAAATCCTTTTCAAATTCCATATTACTCCTCCGTAATGGGTTCTGCAATGAGAAACTTGATCTTTTTCCCTTCTTCTGTGAACATTTTTTCATGTTCGGTAACAAAATTTTCGTAAGGGCTTTCAGCATGAAGATCGTGAGTGCTGTACTTTATCCTGAAGCCTGCCTCACGGAAATAATCAAAGCTTTCCTCAAAGAGTTCATCATCATCTGTCTTGAACCAGAGTTCGCCGCAAAGGAATTTTTTATAATTCAGAAGCTGTCTGGTATGTGTAAGACGTCTTTTTTTGTGTTTCTTTTTAGGCCAGGGATTGCAGAAGTTGATATAGATCCTGTCGGCTCTGTCATTTTCATCCCATGCCAGTTCGAGCCTTTCGATATTCTGTATTGCTATGCGGACATTTCCGTCGGGAGTTTCACCTTTTTCACTATAGGCTTCTTCCAGTTTTCTTTTTGCAAGAACCAGCATTTCATTCTTGATATCCATAGCTATGAAGTTGATATCAGGGTGTGCAGGTGCGGCTTGCGAAATGAAGCCGCCTTTACCGCAGCCGAGTTCAACATACAGCGGCTTTTCGGGATTATCGAAAAGCTCACGCCAATGGCCGATATTTTTCTGCGGTTCTTTAACATAGAATGAACAGGATTCAAGTTCGGGCTTAGCCCAGGGTTTGTGACGTATTCTCATTATTTTACCTCGCTTTTAAAAAAACGTATATATTACAGCTTTTTAAAGATAAATGGTGTAAGAAGGATGAGTATCATGCAGATAGGACATATGATCTTTATCATAACATTGTACATAAGCTTTGAACGGAATTCTTTTTCGCCGTGCATTACCTCATCTTCGATATACTTTGTTTTTACGATGTATCCGATCATCACGCATGTAAGGAGTGCAAGGATCGGCATCATTATGTTATTGGTGGAGAAATCAAAGAAATCGAGTATCTGCATACCGAATATCTTTACTGTATCCCATACACTGTATCCTAAAACTGAGAGCATACCCAAAACAAGTGTAACTCCGATAACGGCTATACAGCTTTTTGTACGGTTGATCCTGAATTTTTCCATTACAACTGCTGTAACAGTTTCCATGAGCGATATGGAGGATGTAAGTGCAGCCAGTGCAACCAGTATGAAGAAGGCTGCACCTATGAATTGTCCTGCCGGCATGGAATCAAATACCTTCGGCAGTGTTATGAACATAAGACCGGGGCCTGCGTTGAGCGCTGCGGCATCACCGCCTGAAAATACAAATACAGCAGGTACGATTATAAGGCCGGCAAGAAAAGCTACAGCGGTATCGAATACCTCTATCTGTCTTACAGAGCTTTCTATAGAATCTTCTTTTCTCATGTATGAGCCGTATGTTACCATTATACCCATTGCTATCGACATTGAATAGAAAAGCTGACCTACGGCTGCGGCGATGGTCCTTATGAGCTTTGAAGCGGTAAATCCGCTGAAATCAGGCAGGATATAGTATCTCAGACCTTTTGCAGCACCGTCAAGTGTAAGAGTGTATATACCTATACCAATTATGAGAATGAGAAGTACGGGCATGAGGAACTTGCTTACTTTTTCTATTCCCTTTTCCACACCCATTATTACAACTGCGGCTGTAAGTATAACATACAAAACAAAGAAAAAGGCAGGCTGTCCGAGATGGCTTATGAAGTTTTCAAAGAAGGTAAGCTCAGTGCCGTCGATTGATGTGTATACAGCGTTAGCCATTTCAGAGCCGTTTCCGCTGATAAATGAAGCAGTATACTTGAGTACCCATCCGCCTATAACACAGTAATACGGGAGTATGAGCGCAGGAATGACCGCAGCAAGCACACCGAGAAATGAAAAACGTTTATCAACTGTCCTATATGCACCGATAACACTTTTTCCTGTTTTTCTGCCTATAGATATCTCTGTTACCATCATAGTAAAACCAAATGTTACCGCAAATATGAGGTATACGATAAGGAATATGCCTCCGCCGTATTTGGCCGCAAGATATGGGAAACGCCATATATTGCCGAGTCCGACAGCAGAGCCTGCGGCTGAAAGAACGAATCCGAGCTTAGAAGCAAATCCGCCCCTTGATGATGAAGTATCAGTTTTTTGTGACATGATAAAAAGTCCTTTCGATTATTGTCCTTTTAAATTAACATTTTCCGTGCAGCGGGAAATATGACCTGATCTCCCGTTAAGCTGATACGGCAGTTTACGCAGCATTGCCTTAAATATCCTGTAGTTGCTGACTCAACAGATAAAGCATTTTGCCGCAAAGGCCATTTTTTAAAGCGGCTTCAGGATGTAAAGCTTTATCATTGGAATGATATTACACCTCCCCGGAAAATGCAGCGTATCCCCCATAAAAGCAAGTATACAATTTATTAATGTCTGCTCAACAACTTAAAATTGGCTTGATATAGCTTTTAAAGCTGATTTTAGTTGACGGAGTACAGGAAAAATGCTATTGATAAATTCCCTTGCACTTTGTTTTGCCATTTAGGTCAGAATGAGCCGGACATAATGAATTTGCGCCTCCCGAAGGAAGTTCGGGAAAATAACCGCCATAAGGCAGTTATTGAGTACACATTTATTATATCACAGCTTTATCATCAAGTCAAATATAATGTGATGGATCAGCAGTCTTATGTTGATAAGAAAAAACTTGCAATAATCTGCTTACTATGATATAATTAATATAATAGGCGTATTGTAAATTTATGGCGCTATGAAAGGATGTATTACCATGACCGTTCGTGAATTACAGGACAAGATAATAAAGCTCAAAAAAGAGACTAACACCGCTATCCTTGCACACAGCTATCAGGCCCGTGAGATAGTGGAAATAGCCGATTTCACAGGTGACAGCTACAAATTAAGTGTGGATGCCACAAAGACAGATGCTGATAATATCCTTTTCTGCGGTGTTCATTTCATGGCTGAAACTGCTAAAATGCTCTCGCCTGAGAAGCGTGTGTTTCTTGCTAATAAAAATGCAGGATGTCCTATGGCTGAGCAGATGGACAGAGAGCTCATATCACAGATAAAGGCTCAGGACCCTGACCGCACCGTTGTTGCTTATATCAACACTACCGCATCACTGAAAACAGTCTGCGATGTTTGTGTTACTTCATCAAGCGCACTCAGGATAGTAAAGGCTCTCGACAGCGATAAGCTGCTGTTTATCCCTGACTGCAATCTGGGTTCATGGGTACAGAAACAGTGCCCCGAAAAGGATATAAAGCTCCTTCACGGCGGATGTCCTACTCATGCGGCTATAACTGCAAAGGAAGTAAAAAAGGCAAAGGAAGAACATCCCGGCGCATTATTCCTTGTACATCCCGAATGTGTGCCTGCTGTAGTAGAGCTTGCCGACTATGTGGGCTCTACGAGCGGTATCATGGATTACGCTAAGAAGTCCGACCGCAAGGAATTCATCATCGGTACAGAGACTTCTATCTCAGAGCATTTGCAGTATGAGTGCCCTGATAAGAAATTCTGGCCTGTTACAAAGGATATCGTGTGCAGAAATATGAAGCTGACCACTCTCCCTGATGTTTACAATTCACTTCTCGGCATGGATAACGGCGAGGCATTCGAGATACTCATGGACGATCAGCTTATCACAGATGCAAGAAAGTGCATAGACGAAATGATAAGGCTGGGCGGCTGATATGACCGGAATAGTTGAAAAACTCTATCGTGGGGAATTCCTCTCCGACGATGAGCTGCGTGCCATTATCGAGACCGATGACGAGGATGCGGCTGAACTTCTCAGGCAGAGAGCAGACGAGGTGCGGCAGAAGTACTACGGCAGAAAGGTTTTTCTGCGTGGACTTATCGAGGTATCATCCTACTGCAAGAATGACTGCCGATACTGCGGTATACGCCGAAGCAACAAGGAAGCCGAGCGCTACCGTCTCAGCCGTGAGGACATAATGTCATGCTGTGAAAACGGCTATGAACTGGGATTCCGCACCTTTGTCATGCAGGGCGGCGAGGACAGCTTCTTCACTGACGATTTCCTCTGTTCGGTGGTATCGGAGATTCGTGATAGATATCCCGACTGCGCTATTACACTTTCTCTCGGCGAGCGCTCATACGAAAGCTACAAGCGCCTGAAAGATGCAGGAGCTGACCGTTATCTGCTCCGCCACGAAGCCGCAGACCCGAAGCTCTACGAGAAGCTTCACCCTGCTGAAATGAGCCTTCAGAACCGCAAGGACTGCCTTTTCCATTTAAAGGAACTGGGCTATCAGGTGGGTTCGGGATTCATGGTAGGCGCTCCATATCAGACCACAGAAAGCCTTATGTATGATATAAGATTTTTGCAGTCCCTCCAGCCGCAGATGATAGGCATAGGACCTTTTGTTCCCCATCATAACACCGAGTTTGCCGATACCGAAGGTGGCACCTTACAGCTTACACTGAGACTGCTTGGCATACTGCGTCTTCTTTTCCCGAAGGTGCTTCTCCCTGCAACAACAGCGCTGGGAACTATCGCTCCCAACGGCAGAGAACTGGGACTTATGACGGGCTGCAATGTAGTCATGCCCAATCTTTCTCCCGTCAGGGTGAGGAAGAAGTATGACCTCTACGATAATAAGATATGCACAGGCGAGGAAGCTGCGGAATGTCGGGGATGTCTGGAAAGACGCATTACCTCAGCAGGCTATGAGGTAGTTTCCGAACGTGGCGACTGCTGCCGCTGAGCGAACGGCGGCGAAATTGTTCTTGCAGGGGCGGATATTATCTGCCCGTCATATCCACAAATAAGGAGAAATAAATGAGAGTACGTTTTCATCTTCCCGATTTTTCGGGTAATTATAAACTTAATCTGCTCTTTGCGGAAATGCTTAAACACAAGCCCGAATTTTTCCGTGAGGGTGTTGAGATAGCCTCATTCTACGGCGTTTTCCCTCCATCAATATGGAACGGCGGAAGAACTCAGGGAGGCGTTGTTGACAAGAACTTCGTTAAAAGCGTCATCAAGGCTTTCAATGACAGAGGCATACCGCTTCGTTTTACATTTACAAATCCTGCACTTGAAAAGAAGCATCTCAGCGATAATTTCTGCAACATGGTCATGGCTATGGCAAACAACGGCATGAACGAATGTATCGTTATGTCGCCTATCTTAGAGGACTATATCCGCCATAACTATCCGAAATACAAGCTGACGAGTTCTACCTGCAAGCGTATCACAGATCCGCAGAAGCTTGAAGAAGAACTTGGCAAGGATTACAGCATTGTCGTTGTTGACTATGACTTCAACAATAATTTCGATGTGCTGGAAAAGCTTCCGAGAAAGCAGGACTGTGAACTTCTGGTAAATGCCTGCTGTGAGCCGGGATGTCCGAGAAGATCGGCACATTATCACTCAATAGGTGTTCAGCAGATAGCCTACAACGAGCACATAAAGAAGTACCCGAATACTGCTTTCAATGTGGAGAAATACGATCCCGAACACTTCCGTGACTGTCCGTTCTCTCAGCGTGGTATCTTCGATATACGCAGTCTGAGAACTCACATCTCACCCGATGATATCTGGGAAAAGTATGTGCCTATGGGGTTTGAGCAGTTCAAGATAGAGGGCAGAACGGCAAGCCCTATAAACGTACTGGAAACATATATGTATTACATGGCTAAGCCCGAATACCGTGACGAGGCAAGATTCACTCTCCTCAAAACTATGGAAAATTCGGGAGCGCTTATGTTCCGCTGATGCTCCTTATGTCAGTACAATAAAAGGAAGGATGATACAATGAAAGCAAGATTCCATTTGCCCGGATTTACTCAGCATTTCATGTTCAATATCACCTTTGCGGAAATGCTGAAGCACCGCCCCGACTTCTTCCGTGAGGGTGTGGAGATAGCATCTGTATACGGTACATTTCCCCCTGCTATGTGGAACGGCGGAAGATTCCAGTACGGAAGCTGTGATGAGGGATTCATCAGACAGGTCATCAAGATGTTCAATGAAAGGAATATCCCCCTTCGTTTTACTTTTACCAATCCCATGCTGGAGGAGAAGCATCTTCATGATGAATACTGCAATAAGATAATGCAGCTTGCTGATAACGGCTTCAACGAAGTTATCGTAGCTTCTCCGCTTCTGGAGGAGTACATAAGGAAGAATTATCCCAATTACAAGATAACAAGTTCTACCTGTAAGCGTATAACCAATGCGGAAAGGCTTTATTCCGAGATCGGAAAGGATTATCATATAGTAGTTATAGATTATGACCTGAACCATGATATTGATACTCTTGCCAATATCTCCGATAAGAAAAAATGTGAGATACTGGTAAATGCCTGCTGTGAAGCAAAATGTCCGTATCGTTCTGCCCATTACAGAGCCATAGGCAAAGAGCAGATAGCCTATGCAGAACATATGGCAAAAGAGCCTGATAAGGATTATGAGCTCCTTCCTGATAACAATTACCGTGAAGGAAGCAAAAAATGCGATTTCATGGACAGGAGCATATTCGAGATACAGGATTCCCCTAACTTCATCTCAGCAGATGAGATATGGGAAAAGTATTTGCCTATGGGGTTTGAGCAGTTCAAGATAGAGGGACGTACCTTTAACATAATCGCCCTTATGGAGCATTATATGTATTACATGATAAAGCCCGAAGTCCGTGATGAAGCCCGTTACATCTTCATGCAGCAGCTGGCGATGAATAAAGTTATAAGGTTCTGAGCAGGGCAGTCATGCCGTATTATTACGATCAAAGGAAAAGTATTAATATGAATATAATCAAATATCCGTCAGCTGAAGCTGTTGATGATGCTATGAAAGCCGATGAACCTATGCTGGCGGCAATATCTTTTGACGGAAAAACAGCTGTAATGTCTCCTGTGGATGAAGCAGGCGAACATCATATACTGCTGGCACAGACAGGTTTCAAGGATACCGATATTGACCGCTTTTTCCGCATAGTCCTTGATAAAAGCGGAGCTGACTGGACTTTTGTTTGCCCGCCTGATTATAAGGATATACCGTTCAAGGATAAGCGGATAATGATGTACCATAAGGACGGCTTCGGTATCATAGCAGATTTTCTCCATGAGATAGGATATATCATTGGTATCAACATTCCTGAGAGAGTAAGCAGAAAACAGAAAGCAGAAATCAGCAGTGGCGATTTCACGGTGCCATTGGATCGAATATTGTAGGGGCGGATATCATCCGCCCGAAAGCCGTATAAACAAATAATACCGGACGATAAGCGGTGATTCCGCATTATATAAAGGAGTAAGGATAAATGTATTTATACAATTCACTTTCACACAAAAAAGAAGAATTCATTCCCCATGAGGAAGGCAAGGTAAGTATGTATACCTGCGGCCCTACTGTGTACCACTACGCACACATAGGCAACCTGAGAAGCTACATCATGGAGGATATTCTCGAAAAGTACCTGCGCTATACAGGCTATGACGTAAAGCGTGTAATGAATATTACAGACGTGGGACACCTCACCAGTGACGGCGATACAGGCGATGACAAAATGCTCAAGGGCGCAAAGCGTGAGCACAAGACCGTCATGGAGACAGCAAAGTTCTACACTGACGCTTTCTTCGATGACTGCAAGAAGCTGAACATCAAAACTCCTGATGTGGTAGTTCCTGCAACTACTTATATCGACGAATTCATCCGTGTTATCAGTTCTCTCATGGAAAAGGGATACGCTTACGAGGCAGGCGGAAACATCTACTTCGATACCTCAAAGCTTGACAAGTACTACGTGTTCAATGACTTCAACGAGGAAGACCTTGCTGTAGGTGTGCGTGACGGAGTTGAAGCTGATGAAAACAAGCGCAGCAAGGCAGATTTCGTGCTCTGGTTCACCAAGTCAAAATTCGACGATCAGGAGCTGAAATGGGATTCTCCCTGGGGAGTCGGCTACCCCGGTTGGCATATCGAATGCTCATGCATCAGTATGAAGAATCTGGGCGAATACCTTGATATCCACTGCGGAGGCATCGACAACGCATTCCCTCACCACACCAACGAGATAGCACAGTCAGAGGCTTATCTGGGACATAAGTGGTGCAACTACTGGTTCCACATCCTCCACCTCAATACCAACGACGGCAAAATGAGCAAATCAAAGGGTGAATTCCTGACAGTTTCGCTCCTTGAAGAAAAGGGCTACAAGCCTGTTATCTACCGTTTCTTCTGCTTGCAGTCACACTACAGAAAGTCACTGGTATTCTCATGGGATAACCTTGACAACGCTAAG
>JAFOMV010000184.1 GCA_017418765.1 Ruminococcus sp.
CTCCACTATCAGAACGGTGGTCTGAACATCACAGACAAGTGCGAGACTGACGTAGAGAACCTTTACGCAGCAGGCGAGGTCGCAGGCGGTATCCACGGAAGAAACCGTCTCATGGGCAACTCACTCCTTGACGTTATCGTATTCGGCAGAAATGCAGGTATCCATGCAGCTGCAAAGGCAAAAGAAACAGCAGTTCCAGAGAAGCTGACACTCTCACACATCGAGAAGTTCAACAAGGAACTCAATGCAGCAGGCTGTGCAACTGATATAGCATCACCTATGCTGCTTCCTCACTACGCAAGAAAAAGCAAATAATTCTATCGGGACGCTAAATGCGTCCCGTAAGTGTGTCCAAATATAATAAGAAAGAAAAGTGATCAATAATGGAATTTTTTAACGGTATTCTTTCGATTCACGGCGTCGGCTTCCTGATGATATCAGTAATTGCCATTGCCGCTCTCGGATATATCCTCGGAAGAATCACTATCAAAGGCGTTTCCCTTGGCACAGCAGGTGTATTCATCGTAGCGCTGCTGTATGGCTGCATCTTCTATAAGCAGCTCTCAGACGAGATAAATACCGACTTCGTTACTAATGCATTAAAGATTGTCGATAATCTTGGCCTGATACTTTTTGTTACGGCTGTAGGATTCATCGCAGGACCTAATTTCTTTGCAAACTTCAAGAAGAACTTCAAATCATACGTGCTTCTTGCTATAATAATTATTTTCAGCGGCGGACTTGTATGTGCCGGCTGTATCCTTGTAGGCAGAAACTTTACTGACCTCCGGAGCGACGAATTTACAGCAATGCTGACAGGAATCCTCTCAGGCGCACTTACAAGTACCCCGGGATTCTCCGCAGCTAAGGACGCAGTTGGCAGTGACCACCTCCAGAGCATTGTTTCTGTTGGTTACGCTATCGCTTACATCTTCGGTGTTATCGGCGTTGTTCTCTTTGTTCAGATCATACCTAAGATTATGAAGGCTGACATGGCTCATGAAAGAGAGCTCCTTGCTCCTACAGGCAGCAAAAAGTCAGAGAAGTCCAAGAAGATGGGCGGAATGCTTGAAATGGACGATTTCGGTATCATGCCATTCTCACTTGCAGCTGCTCTCGGAATCATCGTTGGTTCATTCAAGTTCGGCAATTTCTCACTTTCTACCACAGGCGGATGCCTCCTCATTTCACTTATCTTCGGTCATTTCGGCCACTTCGGAAAGTTCTCCGTAACTCCGAAGGACACCACACTCAAGGTCTTCCGTGAGCTTGGACTTATGTTCTTCCTCATCGGTGCAGGCGTATCAGGCGGTGCAAAGTTTGTGCAGTATTTCGATGCTGTATACTTCCTCTACGGAATGATTATGACCATCGTACCAATGATACTGGGCTTCCTCTTTGCAAAGTATGTTCTGAAGCTGAGCCTTCTCAACAATCTCGGCTCTATCACAGGCGGTATGACATCCACACCTGCCCTCGGTACACTTATCAGCACAGCCGGCACAGAGAACGTTGCATCAGCATATGCTGCAACTTACCCTGTAGCACTTATCTCGGTAGTGCTTGTATCGCAGTTCCTGATAATACTTTTCAAATAAAAATCAAGGCGGCACATCTGTTCAGCTTCTTGAAGTGCCGCTTTGAACAGCTCTCCTATTCGTTATACTTTCATATGAAGGATTCACAGCAAATGGATCGCTGTATTAGTATAACGTTCAAGGAGGGCTTTTTCTGTATTTATAAAATAAGGCAGGTGAGTGGCTTTTGATATTCAAGCCGCTCACCTGCAAATTTGTGTATGCCTGTATGTATAATAGGTCAGATTATCATATCTCGCCTGAGTTTTTAAGCTGTAGTCTGAGTTTGTCTGTTATCAAAGCGATAAACTCTGAGTTTGTGGGACGACACTTATAATTATCAGTTCTGTATCCGAAATAGTTATTTATCTCATCGGCATTTCCTCGTGTCCATGCGATCTCTATAGCATGGCGAATGGCTCTTTCAACTCTTGAAGATGTAGTGTCGTACTGCTGAGCGACAAATGGATAAAGCTGTTTTGTCACACACTCCATAAGCCTCAGGTCTTTTATCGAGCCAAGTATGGCACATCTGAGGTAATGATATCCCTTTATATGTGCAGGAACTCCCAGCTTCCTTATTACATCGGTTACTATTATTTCAACATCTCTGCTCTTTTTATCGACTTTTTTATCTGCTACACCCTTTATTATGTTTCCGATCATATCATAATCATAAGGTTCAGACAGATAGTATGCTGCGCCGTTTTCTATCACCTGACGTTCGATAAAGCTGTTATACATTTCCGAGATAATTATAAAAGCCGGTTTTTTGACTGCTGCACGTTCGATTTCTTTCATAAGGACTATTGCATCAGATTCAGGGTAAGAAAGAGGTGAAATCACAACATCAGGTTCATCTTTAATTATCGAATTGAATAGTATATCTTCTTTTCCTTTTCTTGTATAGGCGTATAATCCTTTTTCGCTGAGAGCTGAGGCAATTCTGATTCCGAGCGCAGCCGTATCATCTCCTATTAAAACTTTTATTCTATCGTTTTCCATGGTCTATCTCCTTATTTTATATTTCCTACTATTTATATTTTACAATATAACAAGACAAAATTCAAGGCTAAATTGCAGCATAAAATGTCGAAAAGTCTGCTTCAATGTCGAAGTGCCTAAATATCGTTATATTTGCATAAGGATACAAAGATTATCCAAAAAAAGCCGACTCTGTTTCAGTACAAAGTCGGCTTGCTATTATTTATTCATAATCTTTCTTAGATCAATAAGATCAAACACGTCTAATATTCCATCATTGTTAAGATCTGCATTTTTTGTCTCAAAATATGCATTGTCACCATGAAGGAATCGGCTTAGAAGTATCAGGTCATTGCCGTCAACAGAACCATTCTGGTCGATATCGCCTCTGAGCACATTTTTTTCTGTTGAAGTTATCGGAGCATTTGATGCATTTCCGTATACTGCTATTTCAGCAATGTTGCAGTTATACACGTTATCTTTGTTGTATTTATTAGCAGGCTTTCCTGCCGGTATTTCAAATTTGACATATCTTGCAGTAGTATCGCCTTTCAGATCAGTAATATACTGCATACCATATGTAGGTTTGTTTGTGATGGTATATGCTTCTGACCAGTTTGTTCCATCCCTTGAAAGGAGGAATTTACCGTCTGTACAACGTGCTTCATATTCTTTTCTCGGACAGAAGCTGATAGTATCTATATCATAAAGTCCGCCGAGATCTGCCTGTACCCAGCCGCTTTCCAGTCCGTCAAAGAATGAACTGATATCTCCGTCAAAAGCCTTTGTACAGTCATTTGATGAATCACGCCAAGGATGAGAACCTGTAACAGAAGAAGCAGGGATACTGATCTTGTTATTTACCTCAAGGCCTGTAGGAGTGCCGTAAACGGCGATCTCAGCAATATTGCAATTGTAGACATCATCCTTATTATACTCGTTATTAGGTGTGCCTGTCGGTACCTGATAACGAATATATCTTCCTGTGATATCACCGTTGAATTTTGATATATAATTCATACCCGATGAAGGTTTGCCGTTTATAGTATAAATGGCAGTCCAGTTAGTTCCGTCGTCTGAGATAAGGAACTTACCATCTGTACAGCGGTATTCATATCCGCTACGAGGAGCAAATCCGATCGCATTGATATTGTATCTCTGTCCCAGATCAGCCTGTACCCAACCTGCGGCAACGCCATCGAAATATGTGCTTGTGTTTCCGTCAAATACTTTAGTATGATTATCCGCAGAATCCTTCCATGCCTTGCTGCCGCTTGTTTTGGATGTATCGATGTTTATCTTATCTGTAAGGTTTGCACCGCCTTTGACTCCATTTATTATAAATGTGGTTACAGAGTTAGGTGCAAGAGAAACGTTCATAGAACCTCCGCTGACTGTTGTATTGCCGACATCTTTCCAGTTTTCAGACGGGCTTGTACGTATAGTCTTAGCGGAATTGCCGAGTGCATCAAACTGTGAAAGGTCAAATGTCATATTATTTGCGCTGCCAGATGTATTATATGCAACAAGTACAAGCTGACCTTTTTCCTTATCAAAAGCAGCCATGACATTTCCCGATGATTTCAGCATGGTCATGCCGGGGCGGATATAACGTGTATACTGACCGAAAGAATAATACTTCTTTGAAAGGATTATCTTATCCTTATCATGGTCAGCAACAGCTACACCCCAGAAACCGCCTTCAATATTAGGCATACCTGAATCTTTATTGCCGTTGTATCCCTTAGAGCTTATATGGTTATCGATGAGCTGCCAGAGCACCCACGCACTTGCGTTAAGCTCATTGCAATCGGTAGTTATACGCTGAGCAAGCCACAGACCTGAACTCATACCTCCGTTGTTAGACCCAACTGTACCGCTTCCGTCAACCTCACTCATCCAGAGATTCTTGCCTGCCTTGATAGCAGTCTCTTTAAGCTGTGAACGCTTGCTTCCACTGTAAGAATGAGTGTCTATTCGTCCAAGAGCACTTTTAGCGTCTGCTGATAAAGCGTTATAAGCCTGTATTTGCAGGTCTATGGAGGTTTCATCAGAAGCAGAGATTATAACATCATCCATACCTCTTGCTTTCATAGCTTTTTTCAGTTCAACGATTATCTTGCTTTCTGAATTGCCCAGATCAAAATGACAGCCTTCCTGTTTTTTGCTGTAAGCACCCCAGAAATTGGTATAAGGTTCATTCAGCGGCTCGACACTCTGTATCTTTACGCCCCAGCTGTCACGGTAATGCTTGCATACCTCAGCAAGATACTCTGCAAAAGCCGTATAGGAATCATCTTTCAGATTATTCTTATTTGCATCTTTATTGCCTGTTGAGCAGCCGCTTTTTGTCATATAGTACGGGGGAGAGTTAGAGAACATTTCAACTATCATATCATCGCCTGCAGCCTTGATACACCGCTGAAGAACATTTCTCTGATTTGCGTCTGCTGTCCAGTCATAAGTGATCTTACCATTCTGATATTTGGTATATCCGGGCATATTAGAGTCAGTTCTCGTAATATGGGTATGGCTCGGGTCATCGCCTCCGCCGATGTTAAAGCGGGCAATGTTCAGCCTAAGACCATCATCACCGTAAAAGGCGTCAACGGCTTTCTGAGAAAGACTGTCGGAATATCCGACACGGTTTGCCCACCAGCAAAGTGAACTTCCCCATCCCTGAAAAATACCATTATTTATCTCGTATGTATTGTTAGGGGAGATAGTAACGCTTGATGCTGCATTGGCTGTAAACGGCACTGAATTGATAAACGGTGCAGTCATACTGACAGCCATAATTAGAGCAGCAGTTTTTGAAAAAAACTTCATATGTTCAGATCCTTTCGTAAAATGATATCCCATTAAATTGATTATAACATATTTCTGTGATAATTTCTATACATAATAGAATCATTTTTATGTAATATTCAATCAAATTCAGAAAAAATTAACACTTTGCCAGCTTTTTTATAGTGTACATTATTATGAAAAAAGCGCTCCATCGGAACGCTTTCTGTAATTTGTATTATTAATTATTTACGGCTCACATTCAACTGCTATGCCCTGTTTCATACTTTCCTGGCAGTCGATATACCGCTGATTAGAACTTCCTCTGAATTTGATCTCCCAGTCCTTCTTATCAAGGATGAACGGACCGTCAATAAGATAATCCGTCACTGAAAGAAGCTCTCCCCAGCCATTTTGTTCACGGTTTTCGTAAAGTTTCTCGAAGGTATAGCCTGTGTATGTGATGATATCCATACCAAGTGCCTTTATCTCATGACCAAGCTCAGCAAGAACATGAGCCTGACAGAATGGCTCACCTCCGCTGAAAGTTACACCGTCAAGCAGGGGATTACCCTTTATTTTTTCCAGCAGTTCATCGGTATCTATTATTGTACCGCCGCTGAAATCATGAGTCTGAGGATTATGACAGCCCTCACAGTTGTGAGGGCAGCCTTGTGTGAATATAGTAAATCTGATGCCGGGACCATCAACGATAGAGTCATTGACAGTACCTGCTATTCTGAGTTCCATTATATCACCTTAAACATTATGTTTTACACGGTCATGCTCCTCTGAGCGCTTACCGTCATTGAATCTATCGAGAGTACCAACAAGATAGCCTGTTATACGGCGTATCCTGTCGAATGCTACATTATTGCTGTGTTCCTTACGTCCGCAGCACGGGCAGGTCTCACCGATGATACCTGTGTATCCGCAGCATGGGTCACGGTCAACAGGATGGTTGATAGCTCCGTATCCAATACCTGATTCCTTCATGCAGCGAACTATCTTCTCAAATGCATTGAGGTTCTCCAGCGGATCACCGTCAAGTTCGATATAGCTGATATGACCTGCATTTGTAAGCTCATGATAAGGAGCTTCTATCTTGATCTTCTCAAATGCGCTGATAGGATAGTATACAGGCACATGGAAAGAGTTGGTGTAATAATCACGGTCTGTAACACCTTCGATTATACCATAGCGCTTCTTGTCCATGCGGACAAATCTTCCTGAAAGTCCCTCAGCAGGAGTAGCCAGGAGAGAGAAGTTCAGGCCTGTTCTCTGCGACTCCTCATCAAGACGCTGTCTCATAGTTGTAATTATCTCAATACCAAGCTCACGTGCCTCTTCGCTTTCACCGTGATGAGCGCCGATAAGTGCTTTAAGAGTCTCAGCAAGGCCGATGAATCCAACAGAAAGTGTACCGTGTTTGAGCACCTCACCAACTGTATCATCAGGTGAGAGCTTTTCAGAATCTATCCATATGCCTTGTCCCATAAGGAAAGGATAGTTCCTTACACGCTTCTGTGACTGGATATTGAAACGATGCATAAGCTGGTCTATGACCAGATCCATCTTTTCTTCAAGCTTCTCGAAGAAAAGACCAACATTATGATCCGACTGAATAGCCAGTCTCGGGAGATTGATAGAAGTAAAGCTGAGGTTGCCTCTGCCTGTAACTATCTCACGGGACGGGTCATGAACATTGCCGATAACACGGGTACGACATCCCATATAAGCGATTTCGGTATCAGGATTGCCTTCCTTGTAATATTTAAGGTTATAGGGCGCATCAATGAATGAGAAATTAGGGAAGAGTCTCTTAGCTGAAACTCTGCAAGCTAACTTGAAAAGATCATAGTTCGGATCGGTCGGATTATAATTGATGCCTTCCTTGATCTTGAAGATATGGATAGGGAAGATAGGAGTTTCACCGTTTCCGAGACCTGCTTCCTGAGCGAGGAGAACGTTCTTGATGACCATTCTGCCTTCCGGAGAGGTATCTGTGCCGTAGTTGATGGAACTGAAAGGAGTCTGAGCGCCCGCACGGCTGTTCATGGTATTAAGGTTATGGATAAGAGCTTCCATAGCCTGATAAGTAGCTCTGTCGGTTTCCTTGACAGCATTTTTTACAGCGAAAGCCTGTATCTTTTTGATAGTCTCGCTGTCTGTATACTCAGCAAGAAGTTCAGCTTCTTTTTCGCTGTAGCCGTTATCATTGGCGAGAACTGGTCTGAGATCATATTTCTCACGAAGTTCTTTCTTGATCTTATCAGCTATATCGAATTCGTTATCAACGCCGCCAAGAAGGGACAGGGCTCTTGCAACATTCTGGATGTATCTTGCAGCATATGTTTTCTTAACACCTTCAGCCATAGCATAGTCAAAGGTAGGTATGCTCTGTCCGCCGTGCTGATCGTTCTGATTTGACTGGATGGCTATACAGGCAAGTGCAGAGTAGCTTGCAATATCATTAGGCTCACGAAGGTAGCCGTGACCTGTGGAGAAGCCATTGGTAAAAAGCTTCTTCAGATCGATCTGTGAACAGGTGGTAGTAAGTGTATAAAAATCAAGATCATGGATATGTATATCTCCCTCTCTGTGAGCCTTTGCGTGGGCAGGCTCGAGGACATACATTTCATAGTACTCCTTTGCTGATACTGATCCGTATTTCAGCATGGTACCCATTGCAGTATCGCCGTCGATGTTAGCATTTTCTCTCTTTATATCGCTGTCTTTTGCGGCACTGAAAGTAAGTTCGTTAAGAACGCACATAAGGTTTGTCTTCATCTCACGTGAGCGTGTGCGCTCATAGCGATAGAGGATATAAGCCTTAGCTGTCTTAGCATGACCTTTTTCAATGAGAGTTTTTTCGACGAGGTCCTGTATTTCTTCTACAGTAGGAGTTTTTCCGGGATTCTGTTCCTCATAGAGTTTACACACCTCAACTGCAACATCCATAGCAGCATTAAAGTCTGTTCCGCCCTTTGACTGTGCAGCTTTAAATATAGCGTTAGCTATTTTTTCGACGTTAAAAGGAACCTTTCGGCCATCTCTTTTGATTATGTGAATTATCATCTATAGTCAAACCTCCAATCAATATATAGTGTCTCCTCTTTTATATTTCTATATTAGTATAAAACAAAAGACGAGGTTTGTCAATTGTACATTACGACAATTGCAAGCGGATAATACATCGTATTACTGTATTATATTCACATTTTTTCTTTTAAAAAATATACTGTTGGCTATTTTTCGTTGCATTATCAACATTGTGTTGATAAAAATACCCTACCACAATATATTGTGGTAGGGTATACATTATGCAGTATGTGTAAGAATATATCCTGTAATAGTAGCATAAGCTGTTTCGTTAAGCTTCTTCGTTTCTTCATCAATGAATTCAGGTGCAAGTGAACCATCCTGATTCTTCAATGCTGTATTGGTATCTATACAGTATACCTGATACTTATCTGCCATTGCAAGCAGCTTTGAATTATATTCGTTTATAAGCTCGTTCTTTGAATTGTCTTCGCCTTCTGCCTTGACAGGGGGAAGCTGCATAACGTAGATATTCATATCAGGTCTTGCAGAATGAAGGTTATCAACAAGCTTAGAGTAGCTTTCTATCATTTCATCAACAGGAGCGGTACCTATATCGCTTCCGAGCATAATATAAACATTCTGCGGCTTTTTGAGCTGAACGGTTTCATATGCGGTAACTGTACCATAATTAGAACTGATCTTCGTTGTGTTGCAGTTCAGTGCATTAAGAGCATCATTTCCGATCAAATCAGTAAAGCTTGAGAAATCGGCCATATTAATGAGAGTAGAATCTGTTATAAGGCAGCAATCATCAAAATAGCCTGCATCTGCTGCTTCTGACTGCGGAACAGGATTTGTTATAACAGCCTTTGCAGCTGTAGTCTCCTCCTCGGCGATATCATCTTCAGGTTCGGAAGTTTCTTCCTTATCGGAGTCATCAGTATTTTCTTCAACTGTAATGCTGCCGAATTCATCTTCAAGAAAATCAGAGTCAAGATTAGCCTTTATCATATAAATAACGAAACATGCAGCAAAAACCATAGCAAAGAGAAGTATGAGCCCCCATATGCTGAATCTTACCTTGGGTCTGTTCCTTCTTTTGCCCGAGCCTTTGCGTACGTTTCTGCTTTTTGTATTAGCCATGTGATACGTCTCCTTATGAAAAGCAGCAATACTATTTATTAACATTGCTGCTTGATATCCGATATTTTATTCCTGCATAAATAATGATCAATGCATTTATGCGCAGGTACTTTTATATTATAACTCATTTTCTTTTTTTTTGCAAGTAGTTTAAATGAAATTTTGCATTTTTTATTTCTTGCCCCTAAACCTATTGCTTTTTTTTAAAGAATAGTCTATAATAAGGTAAGGCAAAAATGTACAAGATACTCTTACGTGCTTTGTGCAGTATTGCTTTTAGCGTATCGCTGAGTATATGCGCTGTCACGTGCGGACAGTACATTTAAACTGCTGTATTCAAAGAAAAGGAAGTGATCACTTGATCGGAATGATATGCGGAAGATGCGGAACACCAATGGTACAGGGAGATTTTGCAATGCAAAAAGACGGTATCGGACGCAAAGGCGGTGCATTTATATATCCTGTAGCAGTTTTCTACAAGGATAACGAAATGATATGCGAAGCAGACGGTGAATCTACTCTCGGATACTATTGTCCTGAGTGCGGTCTGCTGATAGGAGTATTTCCGCTTACACATCCTACGGGATTTGCAGGTAAGTATCATCAGGATCTCGACGATAAAGTGGATAAGCTTCCTAAGAAAAGCTGCCCTGAATGCGGTTCGGAAATAGATGTGGATTATCCGAAATGTCCAGTATGCGGATATATTTACGAAAAGATATGATGCGATCAGGACAGCATCTTAAATTCATGCTTTTGATCCGCTGATACAAAGCGGTATATAATAAACGGAGGTACATAAAATGACTTACAAAGAAAGCTTTATCAAATTCATGGTGGACTGTGGTGTCCTGACTTTTGGCGAATTCACTCTCAAAAGCGGACGCAAGGCTCCATACTTCATAAACTGCGGTAACTATAAAACAGGTGCTCAGCTGGCAAAACTTGGAGAATACTATGCTGAATGTATACATGAGAACAATATCCCTGTAGAAACTTTATTCGGACCTGCATATAAAGGAATCCCACTTGCAGTTTCTGCCGTAGTAGCATTAAGCAATAAATTCGGTATCGATGTTTCATACTGCTTTGACCGCAAAGAGGCTAAAGATCACGGTGAGGGCGGTATGTTCGTAGGAAAAACACTGACTGACGGCGAGAAAGTTGTTATCATTGACGATGTTATGACTTCAGGCAAAGCGCTTCGTGAATCCATGCCCAAATTAAAGTCAGCAGCAGATGTAAATGTTACAGGAATGGTAATAACTGTTGACCGTATGGAAAAGGGAACAGGCGAGCTTTCTGCTGTACAGGAAGTAAAGCGTGATTTCGGTGTGACAGTTTATCCTATAGTTACTATGGAGGATATCATTGATGCCATCAGAAATGATATTGTTCCTGGTAAGGAATATCTTGACAAAATGCTTGAATACCGTGAGACCTATGGTATCAAATAATCGTTCCTGATCACAGCACTTCCTGCTGATATCATTACGGTTATAATTTCCGCTTGCTTTTTTATTTGTAATAGTGTATAATGATTACATCACAAAGGCGCAAGCCGAAAGGAGCTAACTATGTCAGAAATGAACGAATACACCCCTGAGCTTTTTGAGCTGATCGATGAGGCTGGAAATAAAAAGGCTTTTGAGCTTATCGATGCTGTTGAAATGGACGGGGAACAATACTTCGCTATGGTACCGGCAGCAGAAGATGATGATTACCTTAACGCCGACTGCGATCTCGTCATATTAAAAACTATCTATGAGGATGGTGAAGAAATACTTGCCTCTATTGACGATGATGATGAGTTCGATAAAGTTTCGGGATATTTCATGCAGAGAATACAGGATGTGTTTGAAAACGGCATCGAAGATGAGGATGAAGAATAAAAAAATTCACATTTCTCATAATTTTACATAAAAAGCTCTTGACTTTTATAGCTTTTATGTGATATAATATATACAACAAATAAATATTCTGCCTTGTTCGAGTAATTATAGTTTTTATAATCCAACACATCTTATAAGGGAATCCAGTCTCCGCTTGCGGACTGCAGACCTCCCGCTTTTGCGGAAGAAGGGAGCGAGAAACAAGAGGGCGTTTACCCACCTGCTTCGTGCGGGTTTTATGCACTATATGACGGCAAGGCGGTTTATTTTATTATGAAAAAAAGCTGTATAACCATATGTTATACAGCTTTTTGTTATTTTATAATTTTTCCTTTGCTTTTCTTTCTCTTTTCTATAGGAGCTTCCTTGCCGCCCATATCCTCAAATATCGGTTCTTCGCCGTCATCGTCGCTTTCGGTGAGATA
>JAFOMV010000185.1 GCA_017418765.1 Ruminococcus sp.
AGCGTTGCTTACGCCTGCGGAGACTATCTCCTCAACGGAATGGCCGCATTTTGCAAGCTTGTATCTGTTTGCGCCGAATGTGTTGGCATAGATTATATCAGCACCGTTTTCCACGTACATACGGTGTATACGCATGACAGCTTCGGGATCGGTGAGATTGAGCATTTCGGGAACGTGCTCGGTCTGTATGCCGTGAGCCTGGAGCATGGTTCCCATGCCGCCGTCAAGGTATATGAAGTTTTTGCTTTTCAGCAAAGAAGCAAATCTGTCATCCATAATTATTTAACCTTTCTCTTCAGTTCGATTCGATATTCCTTTGTCCGACAGATATTTCGGAATATCCGGACGCTCGATGGCCGTTCATTTACTATTTTGTGCCGACGTGCGAAAGCAGAACGGCTGTCTCGCAGAGAGTGAACGAGCTTGCGAGTGGGAGCGTGTAAGTGGTCAAGCTGACGTCAGCTTGTCATTCACTTTTGTAGGTTCCGATACAGCGGAATGTACCGCAGTTTTCTTCAAGGTCACGCATTACCGCCTTAACGCTGGGGTCGGTTATCTTCCCTGTGAAGTCGAGGAAGAACATTACGTTGAAGCTTCCGTCTCTGATGGGGCGGCTCTCGATACGTATAAGGTTCATATCGTTGACGTAGAATTTGGTGAGCATACGGTAAAGGCTGCCTTCCTTATGGGGGATAGTCAGCATTACAGATACGGAATCGGAATCGGGAGCTACCTGCATATCCTTTGAGATGATGATGAACTGAGTTCTGTTAAGGGAAACGTCTGCGATATCCCTTGCGAGTATCTTCATGCCCATTCTCTCTGCACATTCAACCGAACAGATAGCGGCAATATTTTTCTTGCTGTTCATGACGTTTTCAGCGGCCGTGGCGGTATTTCCATAGCCTGCTGTTTTCAGCCTGTTCTTGCGGAGGAAGCTCTCACACTGTGCAAGCGCCTGCGGATGAGAGTAGACCATTTCGATATCCGAAAGCGGTATATCGTTCTTAGCGGCGAGACAGTGGTTTATCTCGATTATGACTTCCTTGACTATGTATACGGGATATTTTGCCATGAGGTCATAAGTGCTGTCCACAGAACCGGCTGTGGAATTCTGAACAGGGAGTACGCCGTAGTCCAGTTCGCCTGACTGAACAGCCTTGAACACATCCTCAAATGAAGGGTAGAATATGAAATTTCTGCTGCCGAAAACGGTACGTGCAGCAGCTTCGGAATTGGCGCCTGATGTGCCCTGACAGCCTATTTTTTTCGCACCTGCAAAATCAGGCTCGGAAAATGTATAATCGGGAGCTTCTGCAAGGATGGTCCTGTTCTGGAGTATCTTGCTTATATCCATGATATTTGCGAAAAGAGCGGCAGTTCCCTTTTCAAGGTCTTTATTGCCGGTAAGAGCCATTATGCGGTCTATGACCTGCTGTTCTCTCCCCCCCTGGAATACGGGGATATTGTTGGCTTTTTTGTAGTCGGCAACGCCCTTGCAGAGCTCCATTCTTTTCAGAAAGAGACCGAGTATCTCTTTATCGATATCGTCAATACCATTGCGAAGCGTCTGTAGATCTTTCATATTTACCTCCGAAAAGCCGTCACGACTTAATTGTCCTGACGGCACAAAATTTCACATCATATATTATATCAGATATTTTTGTAAAAATCAATAAAAAAGGTATAAATATATTGCAATGTACAACGGGTTTGTGGTATAATAATTAGGTGTATAGTGAAGAACTGTACCTATGCGAAAAATAAACACGAAACAGGTAATTGCCTTGAAAAAAATAAGGATACTCGGCATAGACCCGGGGTATGCGATAGTCGGTTTCGGCGTGCTGGATTATGACGGAGTGCGGTTCACTCCCATAGAGTACGGCGCTGTACTTACCGAAGCAGGAACACCATTCCCCGAAAGGCTTCGTGCCATACATGAAGATATAGAATTCATATTTGAAAAATTCCGCCCCGACTGTATGGCTGTGGAGAGACTTTACTTCACTACCAATCAGAAGACAGCCATCGACGTTGCACAGGCAAGAGGTATAACCGTGCTTTCTGCCGCAAAGAGGGATGTTCCCGTTTCGGAGTACACTCCCCTTCAGGTAAAGCTTTCGGTAACAGGATACGGCAAGGCGGAAAAGCGTCAGGTCATGGAGATGACCCGTCAGCTTCTGGGGCTTGCACAGATACCCAAGCCCGATGATGCTGCGGATGCCCTTGCAATAGCCATCTGCCACGGACATTCCATAAGATTCGATTTGTAAAAAATGGTGATAGATAATGATATATAGCTTAAAAGGAAAACTCATAGTCAAGGAGCTGGGATTTGCTGTTATAGAATGCGGAGGTGTCGGCTACGGCTGTAAGACCTCATACAATACCAT
>JAFOMV010000186.1 GCA_017418765.1 Ruminococcus sp.
CAGCTTTTACAGAGGGGAGGAGAGCGTAAGACTCCTCGGTATATTCAGCGGCAATTACATTTTTTGAAAGCTGAACAGGTGAATAAACTGCGCTTGCCGAAACAATAAGCGCACCTGCTGCTATGATAGCAGCTGTTTTTCTGAATTTCATAAATATACCTCCATTATAATATATATGATAATAATTATATCACATTGAATAATTCGTGTCAATAACCGCCTGAAGGCTGTTATTGAGGAACGCGTCATAAGTCGGTTATTAAGAACACATAAATTAGTCTCTCCTCAAACCACAAAAATTCACCGAAATATCGACACAAGCGTACAGATGTGATATAATAGAAGTGCAAGGAAAAGTACGAAAAACGAGAAAAAAGCTTGCACTCGGGAGGATGTCATGTACAGATTTGAGGAAAAACAGTTATCATTTACAGATTTTAATCAGCCGCAGGGACTGCAGATGAATCCCGAAAACAGATGGATCAGGAAGGCAGAAATGATTCCATGGGATACAATAGAAAAAGAATATGCAAAGCTTTTTCCGAGCAAAACAGGTATGCCTGCAAAGCCTTTGCGTATGGCACTCGGTTCGCTGCTGATACAGAAACAATATCACTATCCCGATGAGGAACTGGTAGAGCAGATCAGAGAAAATCCGTACTATCAGTACTTCATAGGTATGCCAGGATACGAAGATAAGATACCTTTCGTACCATCGCTACTCGTTGAGTTCCGCAAGCGCCTTTCTGAAGATGTATTGAATGAGATCAACGAAATGATCATCGAATACAATGCTCAGAAAAGTGATGATGATAGTAACGGCAATGGCGGAGATAACAGCGGAAGCAATGATGCTGACAATACTTCTGATCCATCTGTAAACAGCGGTACACTTATACTTGACGCAACCTGTGCACCTCAGAATATCAAATATCCTCAGGACATTGAACTGCTGAATGAAGTCCGTGAAAAGCTTGAAGATATGTTATGCAGGATCTCCGACGAGTACGGCTTTTACAGACCACGAATGTACAAGGAAAAGGCACGCAAGGATTATCTGGCACTTGCAAAATGCAGGAAGCGCGGAATGAAAAAGATCAGAAAAGCAATCAAAAAGCAGCTTCAGTACATTCGCCGTGACCTTGGATATATGGATAATCTGATTGAAAACAATAGTGTTGAACTGTCTGCTTCTGATGCAGAGCTTCTTAATATCCTTATAACCGTATACGAACAGCAGCGGTATATGTTTGAAAACAATACGCACACAGTGGAAAACAGGATAGTCAGCATAAGTCAGCCGTATATTCGTCCGATAGTCAGAGGCAAGGCAAAATCACCTGTTGAATTTGGTGCCAAGCTTGATCTGTCAGTTGATGAAACAGGAATGTGCAGGCTCGAAAAGCTTTCCTTTGATGCGTACAATGAAAGTGCAGTTCTGAAAACTGCAATTGAAAACTACAAGCAGCGCACAGGTCATTATCCGGAGCGAGTGCTTGTGGACCAGATATACCGCAATCGTGATAATATCACGTTTTGCAGTAGCCTTGGCATTCGTCTTTCCGGCAAGAGACTTGGCAGATCAAAGAAGGATGCCGATACGAAAGAGGAGAGAAAAACTGTTTATCAGGATAATACCGACCGAATAGAAGTTGAGCGGAAGTTCAGTCTCGCAAAACGCAAATTCGGTCTTGGTCTGCTGCTCACAAAAAGAGAAGACACAACAAAAGCATCGATTGTTCTCAGCATCATATCAATGAACATCGACCGACTTGCGGCGATGCTTTTGCGCCTTCTCAGATTTATCTTGTCATTTTTCGTTTTTAATGATGGAAAATTTGCACTTTCTGAGAGCACTGGTTATTGAGGGGAGACTATTTATCGATATATCTTGGGCACAGAAATTTGATGCAGACTGAAAGATATATGAAATTTACTACTGATATGTTTGCAGATGAATTTCATAAATTTGCTGATTACAGTGCTAGTATTTTTCCGGAGGTACATTATGAAGAA
>JAFOMV010000187.1 GCA_017418765.1 Ruminococcus sp.
CAGACCGAAGCGCCTGCCGCTGCACAGGCAAGAGTTGCTCCGCCTGTGTATGCGAAAAGGTTGAGTACGTTTATCTCTCTGCCTGCATTTTTTATCTTATCCGCCATAAAGTCCCAGTTTACAGCCTGTTCGGGGAAAAGTCCCGTATGCTTGAAGCCTGTGGGACGGATGTTGAAGGTAAGTTCTCTGTAGCTTATATTCCACGAATCGGGAAGCTTTCTGCTGAATTCCCATTCACCGCCGCCCTTGTTTGAACGGTGGTAGTGACCGTCGGCATTTTTCCACAGAGGGTCATTGCGCTCGGTCTTCCATATTATCTGGGGATCGGGTCTCACAAGGCTGATACCGCCCCATGTTTCAAGCTTTTCCCCCTCTGATGTATCGAGTATTATATAGTCTTTCCAGTTATTTGCAGTTCTCAAATTTCTTCTCCTTTTCAGGAAGTTTTCTTGATCCTGAATTTTTCTTTAAGCTTATCTGATAATTTCATTGTTATATCATTTATGACGGCAAAATCATTTCCCTCTGCCATAATACGTATAAGCGGCTCTGTACCGCTTTCACGGACGATCATCCTGCCGTTTTCACCGAGCGAATCGTCAAGCTCTTTTATCAGCTCAGTTACTTCTTTATCATTTTTCCACAGTTCCTTGAACTGCGGGTCTATCTTTACGCCGACCATTACCTGTGGAAGTTTTACCATATCCGCAGCAAGTTCACTCAGCTTTTTGCCGCTTTCTTTCATTATTTTCAGCAGCTTTGCACCTGTGAGCTGACCATCACCTGTCGGGGCATCGTCAAGGAATATTATATGTCCGCTTGGTTCACCGCCAAGATTAAAACCGCCCTCAAGCATACGCTCAAGTACGTATCTGTGACCTGCGCCGGCGGTTGTAAGGTTTATGCCTCTTTCACCTGCATATGCATGAAATCCCATATTCGTCATCATAGTGATAACTGCGGTGTTTTCCTTTAATGTGCCTTTCTGCTTCATATCCTCGGCAAATATGGCAAGGAGCCTGTCTCCGTCGATGAGCTGTCCGTCCTCGGCAACTGCTATACACCGGTCAGCATCACCGTCAAAAGCGAGTCCGCAGTCGCAGCCGTTTTCGGAAACTACATTTGCAAAAGCTTCGATATCATTGGTGCCGCAGCCCTGATTTATGTTAGTGCCGTCAGGTGAAGATGATGTCACGAAAACCTCTGCTCCCATGAGCGCAAACAGCTTCTCAGCCGTTTCTGATGCACATCCGTTGGCACAGTCAACAGCGATCTTCATACCGCTCAGGTCAGTATCAACTATCTCACGGATATGGCTGATATACTCATCTGCAGCATTTTTAGCGTCCTCACGCCTTCCCACACGGTCATGGGAAGCAAGATGTATCTGCTGAGGGTCTTCCAGCACAAGGTATTCTATCTTTTCCTCGATATCATCAGTGAGTTTATGACCCTGAGAATCGAACACCTTTATGCCGTTGAACTCAGCACTGTTGTGGGAGCCTGATATCATTATACCTGCATCAGCTCCCAGTTTTTTTATCATGAAAGGCACAACGGGCACAGGTACAACTCCAAGAAGCACAGCGTCTGCTCCGACAGAGCATACACCTGCCATAACAGCGGCTTCAAGCGGGTCTGAGGAAAGCCTTGTATCCTTGCCTATTATTACCTTTGTGCGTTTTTCCGTATTATTTGCAAGAACGACAGCTGCTGCACGGCCTGTCTGCATCGCCAGTTCACAGGTAAGGTCTGTAACTGCGATCCCTCTCGGGCCGTCAGTACCAAAAAGTTTAGCCATACTTGTTATCGTCCTCCTTTATTCAGTGCGGTACCGCAAATTCTCTTATATATTATCTGTCACAGTTTCGATCGTATATACTGCGATAGGTCTGTGTTTCCCGATTATTTCCTCCACTGTCTGACAATATCTTACAGTGGGGCAGTTGTTGTATCTGTTGTACACGGCTATACCTTTTTCGGTCCTGAGACAGAAAACAGTATGTATAGCCGAAAGGAAAGGTATCTTAGTCCAGAATGTGATGATGAACGAATGGGAATTCTCGGCACTGCGTGAGCGTGTATTCTCAACGCCGAAATGTCTGAGGGCTTTGCCTATACTGAAGGCGTTACAGCCGAAAAAACCCATCAGCACCCTGAATCTCTCCATATAGAAAGCTATCTTCATAAGGGGTTCGGGTCTTCCCAGATATACCAGAGCGTTATGCACGGCTATGACTTCACAGCCGTTAAAGCTCATATGGCATATACCGTAGCGAAGCTGTGAGACGAGTCCCAGCCCCTGTCCGTTTATCATCTTTCCGAATTCGGGAGGTGATACTCTTTCGGTATTATGTCTGAGATTATATTTTCTTGATCCTTTTATAAGCATAGTCCGTCATCCATTTTATCAGAACGTCATCTGTCCATCGTCGGCAGAACTCTGCTGTTCGGGCTGAGAATAGCCCAGATGCTCATATGCAAGCTTTGTAGCCACTCTGCCTCGTGGAGTTCTTCCCAGAAATCCCAGCTGCATCAGGAACGGCTCGCAGACATCCTCCAGAGTTACTGATTCTTCGTTTATGGCTGAGGCAAGGGTCTCCAGCCCGACGGGGCCGCCGCCGTAGCCTTTGATTATCATTTCCAGCATACGCCTGTCAAGGCCGTCAAGTCCCAGTTTATCTATCTCCAGACGGCTCAGAGCGATGGAGGCTATCTCCTGGGTGATCTGTCCGTTGCCCATAACATCGGCGAAATCACGTACTCTTTTCAGCAGACGGTTAGCGATACGGGGCGTACCTCTTGCACGTCCTGCTATCTCTGCCGCACCGTCGGCGGTACATGGGATACCAAGTATCATGGCGCTTCTGCGTACGATATCGGTGAGCTGTTCCTTTGTATAGAGTTCAAGTCTCTGCACAACTCCGAAGCGGTCTCTCAGCGGAGCAGAAAGCTGTCCTGCACGTGTAGTAGCGCCTATGAGCGTAAATGGCTTCAGATCCATACGGATAGAACGTGCCGCAGGGCCTTTGCCTATGATGATATCTATTACTCTGTCCTCCAGCGCAGGGTAGAGGATCTCCTCCACTGCACGTGAAAGACGGTGTATCTCGTCAATAAAAAGCACATCGTTGTCGGAAAGGCTTGTCAGCAGTGACACAAGGTCGCCGGGCTTTTCGATTGCAGGACCTGTGGTCACACGGAGATTCACTCCCAGTTCATGGGCGATAATGCCCGAAAGAGTGGTCTTTCCAAGACCGGGAGGGCCGTACAGCAGAACATGGTCAAGGGGTTCGCTGCGGCGCTTTGCGGCTTCGATGTATATGGCAAGGTTCTCCTTTGCCTTGTCCTGACCGATGTACTCATGGAGAGTCTGCGGTCTCAGGCTGATCTCGATATCCGAATCCTCCTGAGTATTTTCGGGGCTTATGACCCTTGGAGCGAATTCCATATCTTCAGTTTGTATCAAATTTGAAAAGCTCCTTTCTTGATATTAAATATAACGATCTATGTTGTGCCAGTTTTCCATAATATACAACTCGTCATCAAAGGTTATGCTGTCCTTCGTATCAGGTCTGCGGAAATCATAGTTACCGCCAAAGACAAACTTCTTCTTTATCCTGCTGAAACCGTCATACAGCCATAGGAAGCGGTAATCATTCCTTTCCTTGTGATTCATGATGAAAGGCAGGTCATCGATCTCCCGCAGATCATCAGGGAGTTCCCGGGTATATTTCAGATATGTTACAGGCAGGATATCACCAAGGCCGTCTATTCTGGCATCAAACAAGACTGTACCGAAAACGCAGAATACAAGGAAGCCTTGCTTTTCCGAGCCGCAGATCGAATTGATCTCAGCAAAAAATATATCGTTTTTATTCCATGGGCACTCAAACCTTCTGGTGACCGCCACTTTCTTTCTCGGCGGCATCTGAGCGCTCAGTTTTGATTTTAATTTTTCCAGTTCCGCTTTTCTTTTCCTCAGTTCTTTTTCGTCCCAGCGTTCAGAATCGCTGTCCGATCCCAGCAAGGCCATAGCTTTGCATCTGACATCTTCATTCAGCCTGCCGTAATCATACATTACAGACGACAAAGCAAACCAGAAATCAAGGGCATCATCTTTATCGCTCAGAATATCGGTGTTTTCCGAAACGATCTCTTCAAGTGCTTCTTCATCGCTTTTTCCGATACGAAGCTTGCTGATATACGCTGTTTTCACATCATCAGCAACATCGTTCTGAAAAATACCTGTTCCCCATGTACCCATATATCACTTCTCGAAATAGCGCTTTTTGCGGACATAGAACGGGTCTATGTTCTCGGCTGCCTTCTTGCCCATATCCTGCTCATAGCTGATGAAGGCAAGGTGCTCGTTGGGTTTTACCGTCTTGGAAAGGTACTTTGAGAGCGGCACGAAAAGCTTTCTTGTGCTTCCCATCATATCCAGCACCATGAGTATCTGCGGCTTTTCACAGCCCTTTATCATCTCCATGATGAAGGCTCTGTCCACATTGGGCTGCTTTGAAAGGAACTTCACAGCCGCCTTGATGATATGTCCCACGGAATGCTCAACGGGACGGTAGGTTATGGTGTCTTCCTCGTTGTAGGAGATAGCCTTTATCTTCAGATTTCTCGCTATCATGAGGATGCTCTTTATCTCCTGGGATGTGAATTCCTTGCCGTAGGAATTGGGGTTCAGCACCGCAGATACCGACTGTATAAGGTCGAAAAGTCTGAGGCAGTTGATCTTGTAGCAGTCAACGTATCTCTTTGCAAACTGCTGAAGAGCACGGTATGATGTGAAGAAGGGGATGAATACTTCGCCTTCGGGATTCTGAGTAGTTATAAGCTCAAGCTGTATGCCGCCTTCAGCCCTGCCTCTCTCCTGCTTTACGGGATTCTTGCAGATAACATAGACATCGCTTTTTATGAGCGTCTGTAAGAAAAGCGAACGCTTTGAGGGATCTTTTATGGCCGCTTTAAGAAGTTCATCAAGATTCATAATACACATCTTCCTCTCTATATCTTTTTATCTCATATTCTTTGCAGTCAGCAG
>JAFOMV010000188.1 GCA_017418765.1 Ruminococcus sp.
CGGAGGTTGCAAAAAAGAACACCTCAGAGTAGAATGTAAATACTGACGAAGCGAAAGTTAGTAAAACAAACTACAGAAAGGTGTTCTAATATGAATTATACACAAAATGAAAAGATTTTGCAAGTAGGAGAAGGAAATTTAATAGTCGGAATAGATGTAGGCAGTAAAAAGCACTATGCAAGAACGTTTGACTGGAGAGGGATTGAGTGCTCCAAGAAAGCTTTTGTATTTACAAATGACGCTGAAGGATTCGCAGGCTTTCTTGAATGGACTTCACAGATGCTGGAGAAAAGTGGAAAAGAAACCGTTATACCAGGCATGGAGCCTACGGGACATTATTGGTTCGATTTAGCTAAGTTTCTTCAGGATAATGGAATGAGACCTGTACTCGTTAATCCGCTTCATGTAAAACGCAGCAAGGAGCTTGATGATCATCTGCCAAGCAAGAATGACAGGAAAGATCCTAAAACTATTGCAAAGCTTGTCATAGAAGGCAGATATACATATCCGTATATGCCGGAAGGTGTATATGCAGACCTGAGAAATGCATCAAATATGCGGTTTCAAGTTGAAGCAGAACTCACACGCAACAAAAATCGCATACAGAAATGGTTTTCGGTATATTTTCCTGAATACAACGAGGTATACGGAAGTTTTGATGCGATAAGCAGCATGATGATAATAAAGCAGGCAGCACTGCCATGTGATATCATAAGTCTTGGTGCAGAAAAGATAAATCAGATATGGCGTGAAGCAAAACTGAAAGCAGTCGGAAAAAAGAGGGCACAGACCCTGGTAGAAGCTGCACAGCGAAGCATAGGCTATACAGAAGGACTTGGAACAGCAAGAATAGAAATATCAATGCTGCTTGACGACTATGAAAAGCTGAAAGTAAGACTTGGACTGATAATGGAACTGATAGAAAAACTGGTCAGTAAAATTCCATATGCCGAAAAATTGATGAATATCAAAGGCATAGGTATGAAGACCGTCTCAGGATTTATCGCAGAAGTCGGAGATATCAGCCGTTTCACAAATGCAAAACAGTTACAGAAGCTTGCAGGACAGGCAATAGTAGAAAACAGTTCAGGCAAGCACAAAGGCAAGTCAAGGATAAGTAAACGAGGTCGGAAGAGACTTCGATATCTGCTGTTTGAAGCCGCATTATCATTGGCAGCAACAAATCCGGAATTCAAGGAACTACACCGATATTACACAAGCAGAGAACAAAATCCTCTGAAAAAAATACAGTCATTGATGGCACTGTCCAACAAGCTGATACGAGTGTTTTATACAATTCTGAAAAATGGTGCAGACTATGATCCGGAGAAATTATTGAACGATATCAGGCGTCCTGAAGGAATGTCCAAAGTGGCATAAGCAGGTGTAAGTCCTAATAAAGCAGAACTTACAGGAAGCGTCCACCAAATGGTGCTGTAACGGAAGCTTAGTTAATACAAGTAAAGAAAGAGCCAGCAGTCAGCAGAAATGGATTCCATGGGGCAGGACCTCGCGAAGGAGCTGCGCTGACGCCCGGTTATGGATAGGCAGGACGAAGGAAGTTGGGACTCCACAGTACGGATGATCCCGTTGGACATAGGAGGTTCGCTGCCGTAACGGAATGGGTTTGCATCAAGGCCTTTGAAAAATATTTTCAGATGACGCCTTGTTTCTTATACCCTGACTCCGCTATATTCCACATTCTATGCAATGAATTATCCAAAACATGACTCTTATCCCAAACTTGTGCATTTGAAAAACTGAGATTTCGTGAGTATTTGCGAGATTTTACAAGATATTATGAGGAGGATAGCAACATGATGACACAGTGGATTATATTCTTGATCGTGTTATGTGCTGACGTTGGAGCATTGCGTATTATGTTTAACTGTAAAAAGATGATAGTATGCAAAG
>JAFOMV010000189.1 GCA_017418765.1 Ruminococcus sp.
ACGGTATATCTGTTCAAGGAGCATAACTCTTGCAAGCTGGTGGGGGAAGGTCATTTTGGACATGGAGAGTTTAAGGTCTCCCATAGCTTTTATTTCGGGGGCGAGGCCGAATGAACTGCCGATTATAAATGTGACGGTGCTCTGTCCGTTTATGCCTGCCTCGGTTATTTTCTCCGATAATTCGGGACTTGTGAGCTGTCTGCCCTCGATGCACATGGGAACTATCATTCCCTTTGCATAGCGCTTTATCTGTTCGGCTTCCTTTGCAAGTGCAGCGGTTATCTCTTTGTCGGACGGATTATCGCTGAGTCTGCATTCGTCCAGTTCGTGGAGCTCGAAAGTGCAGTATCTTCCCAGCCTTTTTATGTATTCGGCGCAGGCGTTTCTGAGGTAATCCTCTTTAAGCTTGCCTATGACAATGAGTTGAATGGTCATCAGAAAATTACAGCTCCTCCCTGAGTTTCAACAGGCGCAACTCCCAGCAGATAGTCTCTGCCGCTGACGAATCCCGAAAGCGCCTTCTGAACGGTATTATATGCGATATCAGGACGATTGTTGTCCTGGCTGAGATGTCCGAGTATGATATGGGTGGTACCTCGTTCCACAAGCTTAGCCGCCTGAGTACCACTGTCGTCGTTGGAGAGATGACCGTTGACTGAGAGTATCCTCTCTTTCAGATACAGCGGATAGGGGCCTGTACGCAGCATATAGTCATCGTAGTTTGCCTCCAGAAGCACCAGACGGCAGCCTGTAAGGGCTTCGTCCACTTCAGGAGTGATATGGCCTAAGTCGGTGCAGACAGCGCACAGCTTGTCTTCTTCGGTGTGTATGCGGTATCCGCAGCTCTGAATGGTATCATGGGGCGTATTGAAGCACCTAACCTGCGAGCCTGCACAGTTTATGGCAGTATTTGTCATATCTATCACAGGCGATTCCGGCGAAATCTTATCGCTGTCGCAGAGCCTTTGCAGAGTTCGCTTCTGTCCGTACACAGGCATACCCGTTTTCTTGGTTAGCATTTTCAGCCCTGTTACGTGGTCGGAATGTTCATGGGTGATGAACACCGCCTGCACCGCAGAAAGCGGTATATTGTTGACTTCAAGAGCGGCAGACAGCCTTTTGAAGCTGACTCCGCAGTCTATGAGTATTCCGCCTTTTTCAGTTCCGATGAATGTGGAATTGCCCTTGCTGGAGCTGAAAAGGGGGTATATTCTTGCCATTGGGCATTTCTCCGTTCCGGGCTGAGCCGTCCTGACTGCGATCACGCTGCCGCTTGCAGATTCGCTTACTCTGTCAGTAAAGACAGGTCTGCTTTCGCTCAGCCATAATTATTTTTACATTCATATTTATGGGGCGGATGATCTCCGCCCCTGCAATTATTCTTACTGAATTTTAGTTATCTCAGTTCCCTGACGGGTCTCCTTGACCTCATAGCCCAGTGAAGCTATCTTGTCACGGATCTCATCTGCAAGTGCGAAGTCCTTAGCCTTTCGTGCTTCCTTGCGCTGTTCAACAAGTTCCATTACCTCAGCAGGGATATCAGCGGAAGCGTTTGCGGATTCCTCAAGGAAAAGCTTTGCATTTGCAATGAGGTCAAGTCCCAGCACCTTATCGAAATCGTTTATCAGCGCCAGCTTTGTTGCGGCATTTGCCTTTGACTTCATTACATCGTAAAGCACGGTGATAGCCATAGCTGTATTTACATCGCTGTCAAGAGCCTCTCTGAATGCCTTGTCAAGACGCTCATACTCAGCCTTGTCGATATCTCCGCCGCTCTCCTGTGTGAGAGGTGCTATCTTTTCGATGAGCTTTCCGTAAGCTGTCTTAGCGTTGTCAAGGTTATCCCATGAGAATACCAGTGACTTTCTGTAGTGTGACTGCAAGCAGAAGAAACGGTAGATAACAGGCTTGTAGCCTTTTTCTTCAAGGAGCGAAACTGTCA
>JAFOMV010000190.1 GCA_017418765.1 Ruminococcus sp.
CCCGATACCGCTCCATACAAAAAAGAACTCACCTTATTGTTTCTCCTGAAATAGAGGAGCATCATTATCACTATCAACGCCGTACAAATCAACTTGAAGATCGTGTCAGTTTTCATTTTATCTCACCTTCGTTTTCTACAATAATATGTAAGCAAGAGCAAGCAATATCTTAATATCAGCACCCTCTTTATAAAGCAGCCACATTATTGCCGCTATCAATATAAAATCACTGTCACCTTTTTTAGCTGCCAGTGACGCTGTCAGTGTACTCAACAGATCTCCTGTGCCGCCTTTTTCTTCATGGTATTCCTTCTCTATTTGCTCTTTATCGCTGTTAACATTTGAACGCCTGTGCATCTCTTGAGAACGTCTGACTGCCTCCATTCTCATTCTGTCCATATTCCCACCGTCATATACAGCCAACCCTTTCACCGCCTCAGATCAGATCATTGAGGATACCGCTTTCCTTAGCAGCCTCCCATAATGCAATAACTCTCAAAAGCTTTACCGCTTTATCTATTCGTTCCTGTCTTTTTTCTTTAAGATGAGGCTTCAATGCAAGCAGGAGTTCAGTGTCCTTATCTTTCCCTGTTACTGACCCCAGCAGACCTGTAAGCTTCATGATGCTGCTCATATCAGGCATATCTGCCTCGCTGCTTTCACTGCCGCCATCGCTGTCCTGCGTATCTGATGTTATCATCTTTGCAAGTTCTGAGAGCTGCCTGACGCTTTCTTCATCAGACAGCAGCTCATTGAGTTTACCTATCATGTCATCCATGATTTATTTACCCGACAGCTTTTTATAAAGTGCCTGAGCCTGCGGAGTGCTCATAAGCTTTTCTATCATTTTAGGATCGTTGACGACCTTATTGAATTTAGCAGCATCGCTTTTGTTCATAGCTGATATAGCACTGTCGAATCTCCCCTCCTCAAATTCCTTTTTAAGCTGTTCTTGCGGTATACCTATCTTTTTGCTTACAGCTCCAAACAGGCCATTGAGTTTTTTTGAATCAAAATCATTAACGTTCATGTCAACCTCCATAAAACTATTGATTTTTTATAAATAATATGGTATAATATTCATAAATAAATATCATATCAGTATTTACAATTCCTTATACATTGAATTATTTATTTTGGGAGGTATGTTATGCGTGTAATTGCTATATCAGATACACACGGAAATTACTCCGCACTTGAAAAAGTATTAAAACGAAATACAGATGCTGACTGGATAATACATTTAGGTGATGGCGAACAAGAGCTTGACCGTTTTGTTACATCTCACCCTGAGATCGCTCAGAAAATAATCCATGTAGCAGGAAACTGCGATTTTAACAGCATAAGTCCCGAGATCTTCTGTCTGCCGGTTATGGAGCATAAAATACTTGCCACACACGGTCATCTCTACGGCGTAAAGAGTTCCATCGAAAGGCTGAAGCTCATTGCAAAAGAAAATGAATGCGACATTATCCTTTTCGGGCACACTCATGTCAGATTCATAAGCCGTGAAGACGGTTTTTACATACTGAATCCAGGAAGCGCATCATGTCCTCATGACGGAAATTACCCTTCCTTCGGGCATATCGATATTTCTCCGGCAGGCGTTGTGCTGAACATCGCTGATGTCTGACTGCAATATATTATATGCCGCAAATCTAAAAATGTGAACCGTTGATTCAAAATATCAGTGATCAGCGAAACATATATAATAGCTCCGGATCCATCACTATACCTATTTACGCTTTGCACAAACAAGTACAGGTTATTTGTATAAAATAAACAAAGTTCACAAAAACTCTTGAAATACCATTCTTTCTATGGTATAATATAACCATAATATTTATACTTTATTCGGCAGACAATACGGCTGTTGATTAAAGTTTAAAGGAGGACTACTATGAAAACTACTATCTCAGCTAAAAAAATGCAGATTCCACACAACTTCACAGAATACGCCGAACAGAGAATCGATACACGCCTCGGTAAATTCTTTGGCGAAGATGCCGACGCAAAGATTGTTATCTCAGAGTACAAAAATCAGATCGTTCTCGAGCTTACTGTAAAGTACAACAGCATTATCTTCCGTGCAGAACGTTCCGCAGAAGATAAATATGTCGCTCTGGACGACGCTATAGATAAGATAATCAGACAGATACGCAAAAACAAGACAAAGGTAGAGAAAAAACTGAAAGATTCCGCTTTCAAGGAAGCTTTCGCTTACCCTGTTCCTGATACCGTTGATTATGAGATCGTTAAGCACAAGAAGTTCAAGATGCGTCCTATGGATGTAGAGGAAGCAATCCTCCAGATGAACCTTCTCGATCACGAATTCTTTATGTTCACCAATGCTGATTCAGGTCAGATAAATGTAGTATATAAGAGAGCAGATGGAAACTACTCCGTCCTCGAACCTGATTTAGAATGATCCAACACTGTATGCGGAGCTTCACGCTCCGCATATTATTTCTCCCCCAATTAAATCCTGAACTTTTCTGCTTGACCTTACGGCAAAATAATGCGTCAGAAAGCCTCGTCATCACCGGTATGCCTATGGTTTTCTTTCCGGTCTTTTACTGCCGTTTCTTCGCATAAATCCTTCAAGATCTAATTGGCGGAGCTATATTTATGATAATTGAAAGGAAATTGCTGAAATGGATAATAACAAAAGAACCATCATTGAAAAACGCATAAACAAAGTCGGTGAAAACCTCAAAAAGAATAATATGGAGTTCTACTATGCACCGACTAAAGAGGATGTCTGTCCTATCGTGAAGTCACTGCTCAAAGAAGGAGCTGTCATCACTAACGGAGGTACTATGACTATGGCTGAATGTGGACTTGACAAGCTGCTTGCTTCACCAGAATACAACTACCTTGACCGTTCAAAAATGACAACTCCTGAGGAGATAGCAAGTCTCTACAGAAAAGCCTTTACGGCAGATGTATACATATCGAGTTCCAATGCGATCACCGAGGATGGTGTACTGTATAATGTAGATGGCAACAGCAACCGCATAGCTGCTATTGCATTCGGGCCGGAGTCTGTTATTATTATCGCAGGCTATAACAAAATAGTAAAGGACCTTACAGAAGCTGAGATACGTGTTAAGCGAGATGCCGCTCCGCCAAACTGTGTGCGTCTCGACTGTGCAACATACTGCAAGGAAAAAGGCGAATGTGTATCTCTTTCAAAAGCTAACAGACAGATGTCAGATGGCTGCGGCGGTGACGGACGTATCTGCTGCAACTACCTTATTTCTGCTCATCAGCGTCATAAGGGACGTATCAAGGTCATTATCGTCGGAGAAGAACTGGGTTATTGATCATCAGCTTATATAACATATTATAATCCCCTGATTGCTTAGCAGCTTTCGGGGGATCGATTTATATCTACAATTCCCTCATGAAAACATCAATTATATGTCCGTATACGTATATTCTTTCATTTAAAATATTGAATTATATAGTAAATTCAAAAAAATTGCAGAAAGTATTTGACAAAACAAAAAAACTGTGCTATACTATCTATGTAATCAATTCACTTTAAAGCATTACAGCCTAAAGCGTTACAGCGCAAAGCGCTACAGCGCATTAGAAAAGAGGAATAAATATGAAAGAAATATCTAAGCTCATGAACTACAGATCAGATGTAAGAGTAGTTGATGCTACTCTCCGTGACGGCGGTCTCGTTAATGATTTCCGCTTTTCAGACGAATTTGTAAGGGACCTTTATCTCTCCAACATCAAAGCAGGTGTTGACTACATGGAATTCGGATACAGAGCTGACAAGGAAATGTTCAAAACCGAGGATTTTGGTCCATGTAAGTTCTGCGAAGATGATTATATCCGTTCTATCGTTGGTGATAACCACACTGATCTTAAGATCGCAATTATGGCTGACGTTGGACGCTGTAACTATAAGCAGGATATTGTTGAACGTGAAAACTCACCTGTTGACCTTATCCGTGTTGCTACATATATCCATCAGATCCCAACAGCAGTTGACATGATCGAAGACGCAAAGAAAAAAGGTTATGAAGTCAGCTGTAATATAATGGCTATCTCAAACGCTCAGGAGTCCGATCTGAAAGTCGCACTTGATATTCTCGGTAAATCTCCTGTTGATGTTCTCTATGTTGTTGACAGCTTCGGTTCTATCTACCCTGAACAGCTTGCAAGGCTCGCTGATATCTACCTTGAAGCCGGTGCAAAGTATGACAAAAAGATCGGTATACACGCTCATAATAATCAGCAGCTCGCTTTTGCTAATACCATAGAAGCTGTTGGTGACGGTATCGACTGGCTTGACGCTACATACTCATCTATGGGCAGAGGTGCAGGAAACTGTGCAATGGAACTTCTTCTCGGTTTCCTGAAAAATCCCAAATACAACGTTTACCCTGTTTTCCAGTTTATTGAAAAGCATATGAACAAACTCCGTGAAGAAGGCGCTGTATGGGGATATGACCTCCAGTACCTCCTGACTGGTCTTTTCAATCAGCACCCGAGAACAGCTATCCAGTACACCAAGGAAAAGCGAAGTGATATCTCAGAGTTCTACAAGGAGATAATTTCTCAGGAATAATATATATATTATTAATGCAACCTCCTTTCATGTGGTTTTTTATACATTTTTGCAATATCAGCCTGATTTGGCGCACAAGGTTTATAATGACTATTTTATACCTGTGTGTCACGTCGGGCTGATATTGTTTTATATATAAGTTAAGGGACAAACCTTTCCACAGAAAGGTTTGTCCCTTATAATTATTGATATGATATAGTTAGCACACTGTGAAAACAGATCATGCTTCAGGAAGCTTTGAAATGAGCTTCAGCTTGTACTTCTGTATTGCAAGTGCATCCTTATTTGTAACACCGTCACCAACATTGGAGCAATCCGCATTTTCCTTGCCCTTTGCATCAAGCTGATACTTAGCAGGATTTGAAAGTGTCTGCATAATGAGTACAGCATCAGCGATATCAACATTTCCGCTGCAGTTCGCATCACCGTAAAGTGTGTCTGCCGAAGTTGCAGGTGTGCTTGCTGAATCACTTGTTACTGTAACTCTAAAGGATATATCCACACCATTGCAAAGACCTTCACCGTAGTAGGAACCTACAGTGTCGTTCAACTTGATGGTGTAAGTTCCGGCAGGAAGATTTGGGAATTCAGTTCCATCAACAGGCTCATTCTTGTAGTCCATGATCTTGCAGTCAGTCGGCTGGAATGGCCCTGTATAATTCTTATCAGGAGTTGCATGGAATTTAAGTCCTGACAGATCAAGCTTTTCGCCAAGTAGATAATTCGTTTTAGTAGGATATGTCTCTACCTTATCGAACTTATATGTAGTATGAGTTGTTATATCAGGTGTTGAAGATACTGAAACAGTTGTAGTTGTAACTTCCAGTGTTGTTTTTGAAGTTGATGTAGTAGTTGCAGCAGGAGTTGGCGTTGAAGTATTCGGAACAGTAGTGCCGGATGAACTGCCTGCCATATTGCTCTTTGCGCCTGATGAGTAGTATTCACTGAGCGAAATACCATTTCCGCCCTTTCCAAGCGGAACTTTATGATCAAGGCTGATAAACTTACCGCCGTCAGTCTGCCACAGTGCAGGCTTTACCATTTCATATTTGTCAACATCCCAGTCCTGGAAATCATTAGTAAGAAGTCCGCCTGTATCTCCTGAGTTTTCATTAAAGCACCAGAATGTATGATGGATACGCTTATCTATCATATAGTCACGCAGGAGAGTCATCCACTTTGTATTATCACCTGTAGGATCGTGCTTCTTGTCGATAAATCCGCCCCATTCGCCCATAAGCAGAGGAGATATCTTTTCCTCAACAAGATAAGCCCATGAATCATACCAGTAATCATCAAGCAAAGTCTGACGGGTAAAATCCTTCTTGAACCATTCCTGTTCCCATACCAGCGGGCCGTAATCATGAGGAGAATAAACAAGCTGGCTCTTATGCTCGCCAAGATCTACAGGGAAATCCCTTGCGCCTCTGAAGTTTCCGCCCCACCATGCGCCATAGAACGGGCTCCAGGGATAACGTGCATAGTCAACGGCAGGCGAATCCCATGTACCGCCCTCATCGAATTTCGGATATACTTCATTACCTTCTACCATGATAAGCAGGTTAGGGTTGGCGCTAAGGCAGGCCTGAGCACCACGCTCTGCGGCATATCTCCAGTTGTTTATATCCTTCGAGCCATCCCATTTTGCCATTCCCTGACCATCGTTTTTACCGTGCGGTTCATTCTTGAGGTCAATGGCAATAAGCGTATCGTCATCCTTATAATAATCAGCAAGCCAGTTGAGCGCTTCAAGCCAGTCATCAGTGCTGTACTTTGAATCATACCAAAGCGGATGCTGATGTCCGTTGGAAGCCGTGGTTGCACAATGGATGTCGATCATTATCTTGATACCGTTCTCACGGCACCACGCAACAGCCTGATTCCAGATGTCAAAGCTGTACTTTGGCTTACCGCCTTCTATCCCTTCTACTGTCAGCTCTGGATTCTTCCACTCGTTGATCTTGACCATATAAGGATCTTTAGCTTTGTTTTTCCACTGGAGCAGTATCTGTGTAGACATAGGAACACGCATAAGGTTGAAGCCATGATCTGCCATTTCGTTGAGCATCTCATGCATATTCCTTGACCATACACCGTCAAAACACTGAGTCGTTACATTATAGCCGAACCAGTTACAGCCTGTCATCCATACAGGATTGCCGTTCATATCAACAACTTCGGCGTTTTCATTTACATGCAGCCAGTCATCATGATACTCATCGGGAGCAGCATTTGCCTTGTTTGCAGGTATCCTGCCCGAAGCAGGTACGATAAGCATTGTAGCTGCGAAAGCCGCTGTCAAGGCTCTCTTAAAAAACTTTGGTGCCATATTAGTTACCCCTCTCTGATAAATATTAATAATACAGCATTTATGTACAAAAGTACACTTATAGATATTTATATTATACAGCAATATCTGTAAATTGTCAATGTTAATCCAACATAATTTTTGATATTCCTGTTTGGTACGGAACGATAAATGTATTGCCGCAAAAAAGCCTGATACTCTCCCCTGTTATCGACATATCTCGCATACTTCTGATGGTATAATTATGAAAAAGGAGGAAATGATATGCAGATCGAAATAAAAAAAGAAAACGGCAAAGCGATAGCATCAATAAGCGGAGAGATAGACCATCATAACGCTAAGGAACTCAGAACTAAGCTTGATAAATATATTATATCTTCACGCCCTGCACAGCTTGTTATCGACCTACAAGGTATCACCTTCATGGACAGCTCAGGCATAGGCCTTATAATGGGGCGAAGCAAGCTTATCAAAGCCTGCGGCGGCAGGCTGACGGTGCATAGTCCGCAGCCATATATAAAGAGAGTGCTTAAACTCTCAGGTATCGAGCGTTTAGTAAGTATAACCTGACAGGAGGAAAAAATGGAGATCATAAATGAAATAAAATGTACAATGCCGTCACTATCAGTCAACGAAAGCACAGCAAGGGCTGTTGTCTCATCATTCCTTGTTCAGATCAATCCAACAGTTGAGGAACTTTCCGATATCAGGACCGCTGTTTCCGAAGCTGTCACCAATTCCGTTGTACACGGATACAGAGGTACAAAAGGTATCATAGAAATAACAGTCAGACTGCTGGCTCACAGGGAGATATACATCAGGGTAAAAGACAAAGGATGCGGCATAAATGACGTAAAACAGGCTATGGAGCCATTATTCACCACAGCCCCCGAGGAAGAACGTTCAGGTCTTGGATTCTCTGTCATGGAGTCCTTCATGGACAGTCTTTCGGTAAAGAGCACTGTCGGCAAGGGTACGACTGTGATCATGAGAAAGAAGCTGTCTGTTCATGGAAACTAAAATAAATAAACCATCGGCTGAGGATAATCTCGGACTTGTACATCTGTGTGCAAACAGATTCCGAGGCAGAGGGATCGATTACGAAGAACTTTACTCAGCAGGCTGTGAGGGACTTCTGAAAGCTGTAAAAGCCTTTGATCCCGAACGTGGAGCCAAATTCTCAACTTACGCTGTTCCTGTCATAATCGGAGAGATAAAAAGAGTTTTTCGTGACGGCGGTGCTGTTCATGTCAGCAGAAGCCTTAAAGAGCTTTCCATGCGTCTGCAAAAAATATGTGAGCAATTTCGTCAGGATGAGATGCGAGAGCCCACCATTGCTGAACTTTCAGAGCTGTCGGGCGAAAGCAAAGAAAATGTTTCTGAGGCACTATGTGTCAGTCAGCCCCTTCTTTCATTAACATCCGGCGATGACGAAGAAGGACAGATCGACATACCAACTGCTCCCCATGATGAGGATATTGTCGATCTGCTCGCTTTGAGACAAATAATGGCGAAGCTTGAAACCAATGACCGTGCGCTCCTTGAACTTAGATACTTCCGCTGCCTTACTCAGACCAAAACCGCCAAAGCACTTGGAATGACTCAGGTACAGGTATCAAGGCGTGAAAAAAAACTGCTGACACACATGAAAGAGGAAATGTTAAAATAGCCTTATTCAGGCAGCATATCATATACAGTTCGTCCCGAAGCGGTCAAAAGATCGCTTCGGGACATTTTTATCGCTGTACTTTCTAATATATGCCGAAGAAAAAACTTGAAATATATACCGTATAATGTTATAATAGTTTCATTGAAAACTTATATTCACTAAGGAGATAATATGGCTAAGCAATTCTGGAAAGGGAGCGCTCTGCTTGCCCCTGTACCCGCCGCCCTTGTTACCTGCGGCACAATAGATTCCCCCAACGTCCTCACTATCGGCTGGACAGGCATTGTCTGTACACGGCCGCCTATGACGTATATATCCGTGAGACCTGAACGTTTTTCTCATGATATCATTAAAAACAGCGGAGAATTCATAATCAACCTGACTACCTCTGCAATGTGCCGTGAGACAGACTTCTGCGGCGTTAAAAGCGGAAAGAATACCGATAAATTCGCAAAATGCGGATTTCATGCCGCACCGGCGAAAGTTGTCGATGTGCCTCTGATCGAGGAGTGTCCCGTCAATCTTGAATGTAAAGTAACAGAATCAAAACTGCTGGGTTCGCATACAATGTTCCTTGCGGAGATCGTCGGCATAAATGTGGACGAGAGATTCATCGACAGCAAGGGCAAACTCAATTTACAGCAGTGCGGACTTATGGCTTACGCTCACGGTGAATACTTTGCCCTCGGCAGAAAACTTGGTGACTTCGGATGGTCAGTACGAAAAAAGAAAAAGCATAAGCCTCAGAAGTGATCAGTCACTGAAATCCTCGACAAGCTTTTTTAGTTCTTCATCTGAATAAAGCTCAACTCCGCTCCTGAACTGTTCACGATCCTGTTCCGGCAGCATTGATGTTCTCACATCTATGGTCATATACGGCAAAGTCTCTGCACGTCTGAAAACTCCAAGCTTCCCGTCATATTCCCTGACAGTGCAGTATACGCTCATTTCCTGTGCAGCAGCGGCTTCATGTTTTTGCTGCTCTTTGCTGTGATGGACCGTCTGACCGAGTGTACATACCACGATATATGCTGATATTGCGGCAGCTGTCAGCATTATGAAATAGTTTTTCTTTCCCTCTTTTGTAAACATACTATCACTTTCCTTTTATGAATCGATTTGACGTTTCTGATAAAATTCTGTAAATATTGTACCCATAATTTCGGATATTATTCAAAATGACGATTTTTTTCATTTACACTTAACAAATCAGAAATTATGTGATATAATATAAGATGTATAATTTTGTACAAAAACTTTGAAAGGAGTAAAGCTGCAACACTTTTTTGCGGCTGTTCTGACAAAATGAAAGACAACCAAAGAAAAGTACACGAACCATCGAGAGTGGGTTCGGGTACAAGAAAAAACAGCAGCTCTCATATGAAGAAACAGCAAAGCCTGCCGTTTCGTGTTTTCAAGAAGCTGATGATGGTCATTGCCACTACGCTTCTATCCCTTTTCCTCGTAGTTGTTATCACAGGCACTATCGTAAGTACGGCACTTACTGTATATGTCCTCCACTTCATGGATGAATCAACAAAGATCACGCTACAGGAGCTTGAATCAGGAAGTGATACCTATTTCTACGGTATACAGAAGGATTCTCACGGCGAAGATGAACTTGTGGTTCTCAACAGAGTAAAAACCGACGTTCAGCGTATCCCTGTAAGTATCGACAGGATCCCTCAGCACGTTCGCAATGCTTTCGTTTACACTGAGGACGAACGTTTCTATACACACGATGGCGTTGACTATAAACGTACATTTTCAGCTTTTCTGAATATGTTCATGCACATCTACGATACCGAACAGGGTGGTTCCACCATCACTCAGCAGCTCATCAAGAACCTGACAGGTGATGACGAACACTCCCCTCAGCGTAAGATAAGAGAAATATTCAGTGCTATGCAGCTTGAAAAATCATATTCAAAGGACGAGATCCTGGAAGAATACCTCAACTATATCGCTTTCGGCGGACCTGTAAATGGTATACAGCTTGCCTCGATCCGTTACTTCGGTAAGAACGTCGAGGACCTCTCAGTGCCTGAGGCAGCAGTTCTCGCAGCTATACCAAAAAGTCCTGAATACTATGGTCCTTTTGTTGAATACACAGATGAACAGAACCGTGTAACTGTTGACGGACGTGCAAACAACAAGAGCCGTAAGGAATATGTTCTCTATAAGCTTTACGAAAACGGCGCTATCTCATACGATGAATATCAGAAATACCTCAACGTTGACCTAATTTATACTGATTCTGAGGAATATCTCGCTTCTCACCCTGAAGAACTCGCTTCTGATCTTGAGGAAGAACAGTCAGCTTATACATGGGTAGTTGATGCTATGTATTATGAGTTTGCAGACTACCTCCAAAAACAGTACAACATCGATGAGCAGGAAGCTATCAAGCGTATCAACAAGGGCGGTTACAAGATATATTCATGTATCGATGATAAAATGCAGTCATACATTGAGGAGCGTTTCCTCGATCCTTCCAATCTCATATCACTCGATGCCACAAGGCGCTGGGCTGATATCGACGGTGACGGAAAAACAGAGGAATACCTCCCTCACGTAGCTTTCGTTGCTATGAACTACAGCGGAGAGGTAATGTCTCTCGTAGGCGACTGGGGTGAAAAGAATACTTCACTTTCCACAAACTATGCCGTTCATGACCCAAGACAGGTCGGTTCTACTATGAAGCCTGTTGCAGCATACGGACTTGCTCTTGATACTGACCTCATCCACTGGGGCTCGGTATTCAATGATAAGCCTATAATGAAACTGCCAAACGGCGATCCATGGCCTACTAACTATGGTAAGACCCTTTCTTATGCAAACCACAATGTCTACTACTTCCTCCAGCAGTCATTCAATACCGTTCCTGCACAGCTGGTCGAGGAAATGGGTGCTCATGCGGTTTACAAGTTCTGTAAGGAACAGCTCGGTATGAACCTTGATCCTGAGGACGAAGCTATCGCTCCTCTGGCTCTCGGAGCTCTTACCTATGGTATCACTCTCGAAAACCTTGTAAACGCTTACCTTCCATACGGCAACAAGGGTGTTTACAACGAAGCTCATGTTATAACCAAGGTCGAGGACAGCAACCAGCAGATAATCTATCAGAACAATGGAAACCCAAGACAGGCTGTATCAGACGAAACAGCATGGGTAATGAACCGTCTTCTAAAGAACGTTGTTCAGAACGGTACTGGTACTGCCGCTCAGCTCAGCAATAAGGTAGTAGTCGGCAAAACAGGTACTACCGATAACTGGTACGATGAGGCATTCGTTGGTCTTACCCGTGACTTCGTAAGCGGTATAACAGTTGGTTACAAGTACAACGATCCTGCACTTTCACTTCCTCAGAACTTCAAGTCTGCTCAGGTATGGAAAAACTGTATCGGCGATTACGCCAACACAGAATTCCCTGACACAGGTGCTGATTTTGATCCTGTTGATTCCGTTATTGAAGGCTATATGTGTACCGGTTCCGGATGCATAGCTTCTGCAAGCTGTCCAAAGGGAGTATACGGCTACTGGAAGTCTTCAAATGCTCCTTTCTGTAACGGTACTCACAACAGCTGGACAAGCAATTCAAGCAGTTCATCAAGCAGCAATAC
>JAFOMV010000191.1 GCA_017418765.1 Ruminococcus sp.
AGAAATGCGTATGTTCTTTTTAGTTTCATGTTTATCACCTCAGAAATTAGAGCCGTTCCAGCCCCAGTTTGCTACCTCGCTGTACTTTACATATATCCTGTCTGATGAGATACCGAGCTGATCGGTAAGTATGCCTGTGATGTGGCTTGTGAGAGTGGTGAATGCGTTATGTGAAGCACCGCCGAATATGGAAACTTCTACCATAGCAGCTGCGTCCTTATCACCCTTGAACCACAGATCAAATTCAGGCTCTATGCCTACCATGAGCCAGCTTTCGGTTTTTCCGGGAATAGCGGTTATAGCCTTTCCCATTTCTGTCTTGATAATATTGTTCTGCTCCTCGGATACAGATACATTGGTTTTGATATCGATGAATGGCATAGTTATCTCTCCTTTTGTGATCATTTGATATTATGGCTGACAACAGCCGTTAATTTAATACTCCACATTCATTATAGCATATATCTACAAAAAATACAATAGATGTTTTCTAAGCTTTTTTATAGATCTGTACCGATGTTTAAGAAATAAACTATTGACTTTTTGGCGATTATTGTGTACAATAAATATGTACGTGTTATTATATTATAATAGGTAGATTCTACAGAAAGCTCATATGCCGCTGATATACAAGTCAGCAGAACGGGGGTATGAGCACGCAAACGAACCATCAACTGAATAAAGGGTGATCTAATTGGTATTCAGCAGTCTGGAATTCATATTTATCTTCCTGCCTGTTTTTTTGATAGTTTATGCCGTTGTCCCGAAAAAGTATAAGAATCTCGTGATACTTCTGGGCAGCGTCATTTTTTACAGCATGGGCGTAAAAAAGCCTGTATATATAGTCCTCTTTCTGCTGACAAATATGCTAAACTTCATTACAGCTCAGTTTATAGAGGATTTCCCTAAATACAAAAAGCCTTGGATGATATTCGGTACGGCTTTTAACTTCTGGTGGCTGATATTCTTCAAATACTGGACCTTTGGCACTGAGAATATCAATGCCATATTCGGCACTGATCTGCCGCTGAAAAGTATTATTCTTCCGATAGGTATAAGCTTCTATACCTTTCAGAATGTCTCATACATCATTGATGTTTACAGGAATAAAACTCCTGCTGAGCGAAGCTTTATCAATTACGGAGCATATATCAGTATGTTTCCTCAGCTTATTGCAGGACCTATCGTTACTTACAGCACTGTTGCGAAACAGCTTAAGGAGAGAACGCATAATATACGCAAAGTCGAAGATGGCCTAAAGACCTTTACCATAGGTCTCGGATACAAGGTGCTTATCGCCAATCAGATAGGCGGCTTGTGGAGCGATATCTCCATGATAGGCTTTGAAAGTATATCCTCACCTCTTGCATGGATGGGCATATTTGCCTATTCTTTCCAGCTTTATTTTGATTTCTGCGGATATTCTCTCATGGCTATAGGTCTTGGAAAGATCATGGGCTTTGATCTGCCGAGAAATTTCGATCATCCGTACACATCCGTCACCATGACCGAATTCTGGAGAAGATGGCATATCACTCTCGGTTCATGGTTCAGGGAATATGTTTATATCCCGCTCGGAGGAAACCGCAAGGGCTCCGGCAGACTTGTTTTCAACAGCTTTATAGTATGGCTTTTTACCGGAATATGGCATGGTGCAAGCTGGAATTTCATCATATGGGGGCTTGTTCTGTTTGCTGTAATAATGAGTGAAAAATTCCTCACAGGGAAATTTTTCAATGAGCATAAGGCGGCAGGTCATATCTACATGATACTTCTCATACCGCTGACATGGCTCATATTCTCGATCACTGATTTTCATGATCTCACGGTATACTTCAAACGCCTTCTGCCGTTCATACATCAGAAGACATATGCCATACTTGATAAGGATTATCTTAAATACCTCATGCAGTATAAGACATTCTTTATCGCAGGAATATTCTTCTCTACAAAGCTGCCGCAGAAGCTTTACGAGAAGTATAAGGATACAGTGGTGTGTTCACTGCTTCTTCTTGCAGTATTCTGGTCAGCGGTGTACTGTATGTACAAGGGGCTGAATGACCCGTTCATGTACTTCAGATTCTGAACGATCATTGAGTCCGTGATGCATTGTGAATTAAGCATTATGCGTTGATAAAAGGGAGTTTTTTAATGAACAGATACAGACAGTGTATGTACACGGTGATACTCATTCTGACTTGTCTTGTGGCTTCACCGTTCATATTCAAACAGATATGGGAGACAAGTTCTCCTAAGCATCATAAATCAGAAAAAAAAGAGCCTAAGGTCATTGCTGCCGAAACAACATTACCGGTCTCTCAGGAGCCTGTTACCGAAGCTGCGGAGATACAGGATGAGGAGAGCACAGAGACAAGTGCAGTGACAACACAGCCCTCATCAAAAGAACATTACAGCTTTGCTGAGAGCGAAGACGATTATTTCGATGATGCTCTTTTTATAGGTGATTCACGAACAGTAGGAATAAAGGAATACGGTTATCTCAAAAATGCTGATTATTTCTGCAGCGTAGGACTTGCTGCATATAAGATAAGCAGTGAATCTATTGACGGCTATACTCTTGATGATAAACTCAGCAGCAACGAATACGGAAAGATATATATCATGCTCGGTATAAATGAAGTTGCTAATGATACTGAGTATACAATATCGGCTTTCCGTTCGCTTATTGATAAAATAAGGAAGTATCAGCCTGATGCTTTGATATACCTTGAGGGAAATCTCCATGTGACCGATGCGGCTCAGACTGAGAATATCACGAATCAGGGGATAGATGCCCTTAACATCAAACTGAACGAGCTTGCAGACAACAGCGATAACGTATACTTCATAAACATAAATGAAGTTTTTGATGATGAAACAGGTGCGCTTACACCTGAGTTTACAAGTGACGGTATCCACGTTCTGGGTAAATATTATCAGACATGGTGTGACTGGTTCTGTAAAAATACAGTAACATTCGGGGATGTGCCTGAGACAGAGCCTTCAACTGAGACTGAGACCTACGCTGAAGCTTACAACGACAGCGGGCAGAACGTCGGAGATGATACATATGATTACAGCTACAGCGGCGAAAGCAATGATGAATATGTATATTCCGATGATAACGGCTACTACGAAGATAACGAATATTAAGGTACAGCACACGAAGATAGAGCCGCATATTAAAGATGGCAGGCGGTCTTTGTGCGGCGCTGACTTTATAACAGAGAGTTGGGAGGGAAACCTTTCAGCTCTCTGTCCACAAAAAGGAGATCACTTATCATAAAGGATGTGTAATATGAAAAAAGATTATTTCTGCCCTGCCTGCAAGTCGCTTCTGAATCTTCAGACAGGCTTTTCAGCGAAGAATCCAAAGCATATGTGTACCGAATGCGGACGTATAATAGATGTACAAAGTGGTAAATTCCCGAAGGATGACGAGGCAGAAGAACTTGATCTCGGCGATTTTACCATCAAAGAGGGCAAATATGACAACAGCGATAACGAAAAAACAGCTCCTATACCTCCGCTCCCCATTGAAGATGTATCACAGGGCGGGGATGAACTTCCGCCTCCGCCTGTTATGCCTGAGGAGACAGAGATACCTGAAGCTGAGGTACAGGAGAATGACCCGGTAAATACAGCTGATGCAGTAATGGGAGGTATAAGCGGCTGGAAAGCAGTACATAAAAAGCTGATCAATATAGTCAAGCTTGCGATCGGCGCTATAATAGTGATACTTATAGCTGCTTTTTTCCTTGCCCATTATATCGCTATCGGTTATGATTCAGAACAGCTTATCGGTCAGGATAAACGTTCGGTTGCCGAAATGCTTGAAAGACAAGGCTTTGCACGTGTAAAAACCATGCCTGTAGAGGAACTTGAAGTAGCAGATATCGAAGAAGAAAACAAAGTCACAAGGATAGAGATAGGCGATAAGGATGAGTTCTCCTCTAAAAAGCGCTTTCTGGAGTGGCAGAAGATAAAGATATACTATAAAACGCTAAAGCGTATCCCCATGCCGTTTTCAAGCAAGGAATACAAGGATATGGATTACACTACCATTGTAACCAAGCTGGAGGAAGCGGGATTTGTCAATATCACCGCTGAACCTGTGGCTGATCTGACTACGGGCTGGATAAACTTCGATGGTGAAGTAAAGGATGTTTTTGTGGATAAAACAGAGGATAAATTCTCAAAAGGGGATAAATACCGTCCTGATACAGAGATAATAGTCTATTACCACACATTCAAGGATAAATGATACTCATGATACAGTAACAAGCAAAGGCTCCCGAAATATCGGGAGCCGCTGCTTTTTTAGGGTGGTTTATATGAAATTTCTGGATATCATTGATTATCGGCACTATTCTCAGCAGCCTGCTGTCTTCTTTGACCGCCTCTGTGACCGC
>JAFOMV010000192.1 GCA_017418765.1 Ruminococcus sp.
ATCTGTGCGCCAAGTTCGGTGCGGACGGGAATGTTCTGCATATTCGGCTCTGTTGAGGAGATACGGCCCGTTCTTGTTTCGGTCTGTCTGAACCATGTGTGGATACGTCCGTCCTCGGCTATCTTGTCGAGAAGTCCCACAACATAGGTGGAATTGAGCTTTGTGTACTGTCTGAACTTCAGCACATTGTCCACGATAGGAGCGTCATTACGCAGTTCCTCCAGCACCTCTGCATTGGTGGAATAGCCACTTTTGGTCTTCTTCTTTGCAGGCAGTCCCATCTCCTCGAAAAGGACAGTGCCAAGCTGTTTGGGTGAAGCGATATTGAAGGTGTGACCTGCGTCGTCGTAGACCATCTGCTGGGTCTCCTCTATCATTTCCGTCAGGTATGTTCCAAAGTCCTCAACGCCCTGTTTATCGATACAACTGCCGATATCCTCCATGGAAGCGAGGACCTCCGTCAGGGGCAGTTCAATTTTTTCAAGCAGTTCTGTCATGCCCTCATTTTCAATAACTGAGCGCAGTTTCTTTATCAGCAGTTCAATGGACAGCAGGTCGGCAAGTTCGCCGTTTTCGGAGTAGTAGTGAACGCCGTACTCCGCACACAGCTTCTCTATTGTGTAATCGGAAGCTGAGGTGTTGAGCAGATATCCGCATATCGCCGCATCGTCTTTCAGATTTTTCAGCTCCCTGCCATGAGCCATTGCATAGCGGTAATGCGCCTTTGCGTCATCAGTGGATTTCTCGCAGTCCGAGCCGAGAAAATCGAGAATAACAGCTTCATCCTCAGATGTGTAAACGCTGTCGCCGTCACGGACAGAAAGCTTTCCATCACGGAGAAGATAGCTGCATTTTTTCAGCTTACCGATGATGTCGGAGGTCATATCTGAAACTTTTACATTGATAACGGGAGCTTCTTCCTGTTTTTCCTCTAAGACAGCAATGCCTTCCGAAGCTGTAACGCCAAGCTTTTCCATAAGTCTGAACATCTCAAGCTCTGTCAGCAGACGGCTGATACCTGCGCTGTCGGGAGCAGATGGGATATAGTGCTGTATATCAGTGTCAATGGGAGCGTTACGTATTATCGTAGCCAGCCATTTGCTTTCCTTTGCGGATCCTGCACCGTTTGCAAGCTTGGTCTTGACACCCTTTGTCAGGTCGGAATCCTCATACTTCTCGTAGAGATTTTCGATAGTGCCGTACTCCTTGATAAGGGTCGAGGCAGTCTTTTCGCCTATTCCTGCCACACCGCTGATATTATCAGAGCTGTCACCCATCAGCGCTTTCAGGTCGATAAGCTTTATCGGCTCGAAGCCGTAGTCCTCCATGAAGCGGTCGGGAGTGTAGAAGATATCCTCTTTTGTCTTGGCGAGGACTACCGTAACATTATCGTCGATAAGCTGGAGAGAGTCACGGTCACCTGTTAGAACGTAACATTCATCCTTGTTATCAGAACAGGCCTTAGAGAGTGTGCCGAGGATATCGTCAGCCTCATAGCCCTCACATTCCACTATCTTTACACCCATAAGGGTAAGCAGTTCTTTTACAAGGGGAAGCTGCTGGGCAAGCTCCTCAGGCATACCTTTGCGGTTTGCCTTATATGAAGCAACTGCCTTGTGGCGGAAAGTTGGCGAGCGCAGATCGAATGCAACTGCAACTGCATCGGGGGCGAGGTTGCTGATATGCTTGAGGTATATGTTCATAAAGCCTGAAATGGCATTGGTGAATACTCCGTTTTTGTTTGAAAGCAGCTTTATCCCGTAGAACGCACGGTTGAGTATGCTGTTTCCGTCTATAGCAAGAAGTTTCATATATTTCTCCTTTGATCGATTATTGAGTACTCACTTATTATAACACATATGTCAGAAAATAGCAATAAACTTTATTGCAGACACAAAGTGTACCATTTGTAAACTGAATAACAGATATTAATATAAGGATAAAAATATCAGAATTAAAACAGCACCGTGACGGTGCTTAACAAAAATCGCTCCATCGACACTATTGCGCCGATGGAGCTTTTTATCTTAAATAATGATCTATATTGAAACACACAGTAAAACTGCGTGGAAGCTTCATTGCCTCAGCCTCATGCGGCTATCGATTCACCGCATGAGGCTTCTTGCTTGCGTCGGAGGTATGTATGACGAAGAAGTGAGGAACAATATGGTGTGTTCATTATTTTCTTTCCTGTTTATTTCTCTTTCTGTATCCATTATATATCATTATACGTTCAATTACAATAACAAGGCGATTTCAGCTTAAATACAAATTCTTACATTTGATTTCTCATTGGTTACAAACTGTTATTATTATATCAATGATATATAAAGAACTGACAATTTATGATAGAATATAGTAAGATATACTGATAACGAGTATTTATTTGTCATATTGACTGACAAATATTTCATTGTTGCAAAAAGTCGGTTTCTGCATAGAATAATAACAGCAGCAAAATGTTATACGCCGTCAAAGGTGATACGCCGTATCCATGAAAAGCCCGAGACATATGGCGTATCACACAATGCAGCTTTTATATAGAGAATACCCCTGCCGTAATGACAGGGGTATTATTATTGCTCTGACAACTAAACATTGACAAGAAAGCCGTGTTTACTTGTTAGAAAAAACAGTGCCGGTATTAATCTATACCGAGATATTCTTCAAGCGAGAGTCCGCTGTTATAGACAGCCGTAGCAGTATCTATACCGAGATAGCGAATATGCCAGGGCTCATATTTATAGCCTGTTACAGCCTCCTTGCCCTTTGGATAGCGGATTATGAATCCGTACTCATGTGCATGATCTGCAAGCCAGATCGCTTCAGGAGTACCGGCAAATGTATCATCTATCGTATTTACATCTATCGCAAGACCCGTCTGGTGTTCGGAATGACCCGGACGTGCTGAGAAGGAATCCGCTATAGCTTCGCCGTATTTTTTCACGTTATCCTGGTAAATGCTGCTCTGTGTAGCATATGACCTGTAACCCGATGACATATATATGTTCAGACCCTGAGTCTTTGCATCAGCAGCAAGGCGTTCAAACTGTGCCTTTGCTGTAAAATTCAACTCATTTGATGAATTATATGACTCAGGCAGGCCATAGTTCTTGTTGACCACAAGTATACCGCCTACATATGTTACACCAGATATTCTGCGTATTGTAAAATTGGTCTTTGAAATATTGGACAAGCTGCTGACAACTGTAGTTGAAACTGTTGTTTCTGTGATGGCTGCTGTTGTAGTAGATGTCGTGGTTTTAGCAGGAGCTGTTGTTGAAGTAGTTGATGCTGAAGCTTTTGTGGATGTTGTAGTTGAGGATGAAACGGAAGTTTTTGTTGATGTTTTAGTTGCAGGAACAGTTGTTGTAGTTGTTGTAGATGAAGTTGAAGTAGTTGTTGTTGATGTAGTTGTTGAAACAGGGGAAGTTGTGACATTTACTGCACCAACTGTTACCTTGATATCTGCCTTTACGCTCTGATTCTGCTTGCTTGTTACTGTTATAGTGCAAGTGCCTGCGCCTACTGCTGTTACGTTGCCCCACGCATCTACCTTGGCTACCTTGTCATTAGATGTTGTCCATATCTCGTCTACGTTGGTTGCTGTTGCCGGCAGCATTGTTACCCATGAGATATCCTTCTGACCTACTGCAAGGTTCATGGTGTACTTGGAAAGCTTTATCTCCTGTACAGTTTTTCCGTCATTTACTGAACCAACTGTTACCTTGATATCTGCCTTTACGCTCTGATTCTGCTTGCTTGTTACTGTTATAGTGCAAGTGCCTGCGCCTACTGCTGTTA
>JAFOMV010000193.1 GCA_017418765.1 Ruminococcus sp.
CCTCTTTTCATGGAGCGGGCGCACAGCTCCAATGAAAACGGATATTTATCTGTTATCAACGCAAGACGGTGCATTTTGAATTTCACATCAGGATCATTCTCATCAAACGGGTAAAACTGCTTTATCAGATCATATGATTCACGGAATGTCCTGAACTCTGTCAGGTCATATACAGTAAAATCATCGTCATAGTGAGAATAGGAAATGAAAATAACATCACATTCCAATTCAAGAATGTCAGGCAGGTTGGAGTCACGGTCGGCAGGGACATTATAGTTGTCGATGATAAGCAGAAGATTTTTCCCAAATGCCGACAGAAGGTCAAGGTTTTCTTCATAGAGAGCTTCAATGTCACTGCGGATAAATGCCATATTCGGCAGAACATTCGCAATAATATCGGCTATGCCGTTACGATATTCATTGTAATTATAATATCCGATATGGGCATATTCCGAAGCATACTTTTGCGCATAAGTGCGGACAAGCTCGCTCTTGCCGACACCGGCAACACCTGTCAGAAACACCTTGCCTTCGTTCTGTACCAAAGTGTGAAGCTCTTCAAGCTCCTTTTCACGTCCGGTGAAATATTTTGGCGGTGCTTTGGGTTTAGCATTGGAAAACAGACCTTCTGAATTGCTGTTCTGGTCATAGTAGTAATCCGCATACCAATACTTATCAACCTTATAATACGGACGGTATGCAGCTATGGTCACAGCAGTATAGAACACTTCCGCAAGATGCTCATCATCGGAGTATTCACGGGAATTATTCAAAGCAAACTGCTTTTTATAGGGCTTAGATATCAGCGGATCATTGATGATAAGGTCAAAAAACGAAACGTGGAGCTGCGGCTTGTCGAGGATGTATTTCAGCACACCTTTAATATCACCGAGCAGTACAGACTTATCCTTTCGCACATAAAAATCCGTGATATTAGAGGATAACGTGCGAGTGCCTTTATTCAGCTTTGACGGTTCTGAACGGTCATATTCCGGACTGGTCGGATCGTTAGAATAGGACTTGAACAGCATATCCACCAATGCCTGATAGGTGTCCACAGACGATGATACAAGCTGTTTATACAGAATGGCGATCACGGTTTTGATGTCACAGTTCATACGGCAGCTCCTTTCGATATTATTCCAATATAATTATAGCACAAAGCTATATCAAATTCAAGTATCAGGAGGTCACGAAATGACTATTTTCGACGATATAAAAGAGCTTGTCGATGTGCCAACGGCAGCTCGCAGTTACGGTGTCGAGGTACACCGAGGAAACATGGCGCTCTGCCCGTTCCACAGGGAGAGAACGCCGTCCTGCAAGCTGTATGCCGACCACTATTATTGTTTCGGCTGTCAGGCACACGGCGATGTGATAAAGCTGGTGCAGGAGCTTTTCGGCTTGTCAGCCATTGAATCGGTGAAACAGCTCAACACGGATTTTGGTCTTGGTTTGGATGTGGACAAACCTCCAGACATGGAAGCAGTGGCACGCAGGCGCAGGGAGATCGCCGAGCGTAAGGCAGAGAAAGCGAGGGTGGAGCATATGTATGATGTTCTGCTCAGGTACTTCACTTTGCTGGACAAGTACAAAATGCGCTATGCTCCGACTTCTCCCGATGATGAAACGGACAGGCGGTTTGTATACGCTTTGCAGAATATCGGCTATGCGGAGTATATGCTTGAAGCCTTCAACCGCTATAACAAAGAACAACAGGCAGAAGTTAAACCGGAGGTAGACAGGATTGAGAGAGAATACAAACGATGTATCGAAGAATGGGGAGAAGGTTAAGACAGCCGCTTCACCTGAAAAGAAAAAGCAGGAACGTGACGGTCTGAACTCTGTTCAGACACCCGACTGGATGCTCGATAAAACTACGGTCAATGAGCTGAAATTCTGCAAGCTGTTCACGCAGAAGCACCCCATGAAGTGCATCGGCGGACGGTTCTTCGACTATGACGGACTGGTTGACGAGAACGCACTTGGGGCGGAGGTCTACCGTATGCTCAGGAAGGGTGTGTGGATAGGGCTTTCAAAGAAAGTTGTACAGATCATGGACGCTCTCAGGCTCTATACATACAGCGAACCGATACCACCCGACCTTAATTTTATCCACGTTCAGAACGGAAAGCTCGACCTGAATGGTAACTTTTATCCACGAAAGGAGTTCTGCCAAAACCGCCTGAACGTGTGCTATGACCCGAATATCCGAAACGGTGCGTATTATCCCGAAAAGTTCCTGACATTCCTCATGGAACTGCTCACCCCCGAAGATGTTACCACCTTGCAGGAGTATCTCGGCTATCTGCTGATACCGTCCACCAAAGGGCAGAAGATGATGTTTCTTATCGGTCAGGGCGGTGAAGGCAAAAGCCGTATCGGCATCGTTCTCCGGGAGATATTCATGGACAATATGCTGACGGGGAATGTCCACCGCATCGAGAATGACCGCTTTTTCCGCTACAATCTCAAAGACCGCCTGCTTATGGTGGACGATGATATGCAGATGCAGGCGCTGTCGTCCACGGGATATATCAAGAACCTTGTCACCGCCGAAACGCCCATAGATGTTGAAGCCAAAGGCAAGCAGAGCGAACAGGCGCTCCTGTACACAAGGCTATTGTGTTTCGGCAACGGCAGTCCGAAAACGCTTTATGACAAGAGCAAGGGATTTTCACGGCGAATGATAATCCTCACCACCTTGCCGCCGCCCGAACGCCGTATCATTGACCCGTATATCGCCGAGAAGTTCTGTGCTGAGAAAGAGAAGATTTTCTGCTGGATGTATGACGGGCTTCTAAGACTTCTTGCCAACAATTACCGCTTTACGATCTCGGACAAGGCAAGGCAGAACGTCATGGAGACTATGCAGGACAACTGCAATATTACTGAATTTCTGGAAGATACAGACAGGGTGCAGTATGGGGAGAATCTGCGGGTCGCATCATCGGCGCTGTATGACAGTTATTACCATTGGTGCGAGGACAATGCCCTCACAGCCCTGAAACGTGAGACTTTTGTATCATGGCTCAGGCAGAATGAAGCGGCGTATCATATCAAGTATGACCTCAATATTCCGAGTGGGAGCAGTCATGTCCGAGGCTTCAAGGGCATTGCGTTAAAGTTTAAGGCAAGTACCTATTAAGGCGTGTAGGCGTGTAAAGCCCGTAATTACGAGCTTTTTGCCGTGTATACAGGACGTGTGATCGCAGAAAAGGCGTGTAGCACACACGCTGTCAGACACTTTACACGGCATAGGTACACGCTTAAACCAGCGTATTTGCGCCGTTTACACGGGTACACGCCATTTTATCAAGTTGTTTATGTTCCGAAAAATAAAGGAGGAAAAAGAATGGAGAAAGTTCTTTACACAGTCAAAGAGGTATCGCAGATACTTCACACAAACCCGTCCTATGTTTATCAGCTCATCAATACAGGGCTGCTGCCTGTTCTGAAGCTGGGCTCATATAAGGTTCGACACGAAGCTCTGATGAAGTTTCTGTCCGAATACGAGGGCTATGACCTTTCCGACCCGAAGAATGTGGAGAAGCTCACCGCAACGGCATAAAAACTGAGGATAGCATCATGAAAAGGTGCTATCCTCTTTTATGTTTATTTGAACACATCTTCCAGCGCTCTCTTGCTCAGTTCTGCCTGGCTCTGTGTCAGATGATTGTAGATGTCCATTGTAACGCTGATGTTTTTGTGACCTAATCTCTCCTGCACATATTTAATAGGAAGCCCAGCTTCGAGCAGACGGGTGCAGTGTGTATGGCGCAGGGAATGGAATGTGAAAGCAGGATAGAACTTGTGTATGACCTGACTTGTGTGCTGTATCGTTCTCGGCTGAATAAAACCGCCGTTTTCATATACGTTTACAAAGTCAATCACGTTGCCTGTGCTTTCGTTGATGCCGAGTTCCTCATCGTAGTATATCAGTGAGTATTCATCGGCGTAGTATTCCTTTGCCCGTATCTGTTTTTCCTGCATTTCTTGCAGAAGCTCCACCATAGTGCCGTCTAAATCAATAGTCCTGCTTGAATTGTACTTCGGTGGAGTCAGATACCAGAACTTCTTCTCTAAATCCCATTGAAGCTGTTTATTGATCGTGACTGTCCTGTCAGCGAAGTTCACATTATCCCATGTGATCGCAAAGGCTTCACCGAGACGCATACCGCAGTGATAGGCGAACATCAGCGGAAGATAGGTGGAACTGCCTTTCGGGAAACGCACAAATATCTCGTCGATAATATCCTTTTCGATGACCTCACGCTTATACTGTGACGAACGGTAATTTGTGCGTGAGCCTTTGGGTATCTTCACATACGCCATAGGCGAGGTTTTCAGATAGTGAAGCGGCTGTACGGCATAGTTCAGGCTGCTTGACAGCACACCCTTGATGCCGATGACGGTATTCTTGCTGTAACCGTTAGCGACC
>JAFOMV010000194.1 GCA_017418765.1 Ruminococcus sp.
AGATGTCTCCGTTCGCAGACCGCATCGAAAAGCTCCTCCTTGAAACTGACTATCTCCGTCCCAAGACAAGAGCTGTTGAGCTTGTAAACAACTTCATCAAGCCCGGTCTGGAGGACCTCTGCGTTTCAAGAACTACATTCAAGTGGGGCGTACCTGTTACATTTGATGAAAAGCACGTTGTATACGTATGGATAGACGCTCTTTCAAACTATATCACAGCTCTCGGCTATGCGAACTCCGCACACAATGACTATGAGAAGTACTGGCCTGCTGATGTTCACATGGTTGCAAAGGACATCATGCGTTTCCACGCTATCATATGGCCTGCAATGCTCATGGCACTTGATATCCCTCTGCCTAAGCATCTTGCTGTTCACGGCTGGATAACCATGCAGGGCAAAAATGGCGAAAGCGAGAAAATGTCGAAATCCCTCGGCAACGTTGTAGACCCGTTCATGCTTGGTGAGCGCTACGGTGTTGATGCTATAAGATACCACATCCTTCGTGAGATGGCTCTTGGCGCTGACAGTATGTTCTCCAATGAGATAATGATAAACCGCATAAACTCCGACCTTGCAAACGGCTTAGGAAACCTTGTTTCACGTACCGTTGCAATGGCTGACAAATACTTCGGCGGAACTCTCCCGACTGAGCGTGAAAGTGCCGATATAGACGATGAATTCAAGTCAGTGATACTCGGACTTCTCCCCGAAGTTGACAAATACGTTGACGAAACCAAGATCAAGCAGGCTCTTGAAACCATTTTTGACGGTGTGAGCCGTGCTAATAAATACATCGACGAAACTGAACCCTGGAAGCTTGGCAAGGACGATTCACAGAAGGCAAGACTGGCTTCTGTTCTCTATAATCTCCTTGAAGCTATCCGTATAATATCAGCTCTGCTTTCCTCATTCATGCCTACTACCATGCCTAAGGTATGGGAGCAGATAGGCGCTTCCGAAGAAGATGTAAAGTACGAAAAGCTGGGTGTATTCGGTGTCCTGCCCGAGAATGTCACAGTTCACAAGGGAGAGATTCTTTTCCCGAGAATAGATGTTGACAAAGAGATAGAAGAACTCAATGATATCATCAGAAAGAATATGGAAGCTGCTCAGTCAAAGCTTTCCGCAGAGGAAAAGGCCGATGCTACTGCTGAGCCAATAGAGCTTGCTCCCGAAATAACTATTGACGACTTCGCTAAGGTAGAGATAAGAGTCGCTAAGGTAACAGCCTGCGAAAAGGTCAAGAAGTCCGACAAGCTCCTCTGCTTACAGCTTGATGACGGTATGGGCGGACGTCAGGTAGTATCAGGTATTGCTCAGTATTACGCTCCCGAGGACCTCATCGGCAAAAAGCTACAGCTTATCGCTAACTTAAAGCCTGTTAAGCTGAGAGGCGTTGACAGCAACGGTATGATATGCGCCGCTGATACCCCCGACGGTGTAAAGGTCATTTTCGTGGATGATTCAATACCTGTTGGTTCAAAGATCAGATAAGAAGATGTAATCTCATTTAAAAGAGGATAATTTTACATGGCAAGACCAAAGAAAAAGTACCGCTTAAAAAAACTGGCGGTGTTTGAAGCCTTCATTATAATCCTGCTGCTGGCAGGACTTATATGGGCGGTATTCTTCCGTGAAGGCGGAGCGTTCGATAAAAAAGAACCTGATGCTGAACCTGTGCTGGCTGACATAACTGCCGACATACCACTGGAAACTCAGGTACTAACAACTATCGTTACAACTCAGCCTCCTACCGAGGAGAAAATGTATTCGGAATATCACAGCGATGATATGCCCGAAAGCAAGCTGAAAACTGAGAATTTCGTGACCAGGAACGGCTATTCATTCTATACCGAGGATGGTAAAGTGACATCGATTGCAGGTATCGACATTTCAGAGTTCCAGGGAGATATAGACTGGGATATGGTAAAGGCCGCAGGAATTGATTTTGCCATGATACGTGTAGGATGCCGTACATACGGTACAGGCGAGATAGTAATGGATACCCGCTTTGGCGAGAATCTTGAAGCGGCTGACAAGGCAGGCATAAAAACAGGTGTTTACTTCTTCTCTCAGGCTATAAATGAAGATGAAGCCATCGAGGAAGCTTACACTGTGCTCAACGCTATCGCTCCATACAACATCACCTACCCCGTTGTTTTTGACTGGGAACTTGTTGAGGAAGACAATGCCCGTACTGACTATGTAAGTGCTGAGGACCTTGCAGATTACAGCATGGTATTCTGCGAATGTATAAAGGCAGCAGGCTATACGCCTATGATATATCAGAACAAGGGTACAGTTATCTATCGTCTGGACATCCCCAAGCTGAAAGATTATGACTTCTGGCTTGCTGAATACGCAGATAAGCCTACATACCGCTATGCCTATCAGATGTGGCAGTACACAGGCGACGGCGTAGTCCCCGGCGTAAAGACACCCGTTGATCTGAATATCTCTTTCAAGGATTACAGCGCTGAAAACTGAATAATACAATAACAAAACCGCAGACCTTCAAAAATGCTGAAAGTCTGCGGTTTTATATTGTTCAGCCGATATGCTCTTTAAAAACTGACCGGCTGAGGCATAATAGTTCAAAGCGGGAGTTCTATTGTAAAGACTGTCCCTTTCTGCGGGATACTATCTACTTTTATGTTTCCGCCCATACGCATTACTGAGTGCTTTGCTATGGAAAGTCCAAGACCTGTGCCTTTTATTTTTCCCGAACGGCTTTTGTCCACACGGTAGAATCTCTCAAAAATACGTTCCTGATGCTCCAACGGTATCCCTATACCGGTATCCTCAATTTTTATAACAGCATATTTTTTGTTTTCAGAGATATTCACCTGTAGGCTTCCGTTCTGTCGGTTATATTTTATGCCGTTATCGCAGATATTGTAAAGGGCTTCACTAAGAAGCTGTCTTTCGCATTTCAGTGTCACCCTCTCACCCGTCACATCCATGTGCAAGTTTTTTTCGGCAGCGGCGATCTCAAGTCTTGACAATATGCCCTCAGCAAATGAGAACAGCTCAACTTCTTCTGTTTCTCCTGCTGCTCCTGCTTCATCCAGCCTTGACAGTGCAATGGTATCGGTAACAAGCGAGATCAGTCTTTCCGCCTCACTGCGTATGTTTTCTCCGAAACGTGGTACATCTTCCGGCTTGACTATCCCCCCTGCAATCATATCGGAAATACCGTATATCGTTGTAAGCGGAGTTTTGAGTTCATGCGAGACATTAGCAGTAAACTCTCTGCGCATATTTTCAAGCTTCTGCTTTTCTGTTACATCCATAATGAATACAGTAACTCCGCACACCATCTCCATGCTTTTTGCCGGACTGGCTATTATCTCACGCTGGCCGTTCCCTGTTCGTATAACACATTCCGAACGCCGTCCGCCAAGAGCATTCAGAAGACACCTTCTGAAGTCCTCTGAATTATTGAGCGAATAAATGCTCTGCCCCTTTATGAACGCAGCAGAACCAAGAAGTGAGGCAGCAGCACTATTGTGTGCTATGACATTGAGTTTCTGATCTGCAATTATTATACCTTCGCTCATACTGCCCATGATAAGTTCAAAGCGCTCTCTGTTTGTACGCAGTTCATCCATCTGCCTGCCCACACGGGCATTCTGTATACGCAGCTTATTGAGAAGCGGTTCGAGCTCCTTGTAGCTGCTGTCAGTACGGGGGGAATCAAGATCAATGTCATTGACGGGGCGGACTATGCTCCTTGATATCACTGTAGCAGCTACAACCGATATAAGTGCCGCCGCAAGGAGAATGATAATAATAGTTCCTGCCATACTCATCATCTGAGCAATAATTGAACGGTGTACTCCCGAAACCCTTATAACACTTCCGTCAGAAAGTCTGACAGCGTGATTCATGGTGGTATTCATGATAGTATCGGAATAACGTGAGGAACTTCCCTCACCTTTTTCCATAGCTTCCCTGACCTCAATACGGTCTGAGTGATCGCCGAGGGATAACGGGTCTTCATGCGAATCGAAAATAACTCTGCCGTCAGCTGTTATCAATGTAACACGTATGATGTCACTGAAACCTGTATCATCCAGATATTTTCTGCCGTTTTTTTCAACGGCAGAAGCTATAAGAACGGCATCCTGACGCAGTCCGTCGGCTGTTTTATCCTGAGAATAGCTGTTGATGAGCATAGTCACGAGAGTTATGGTAACTATTACCGCCAGTCCGGATACCAGCATAATGCTTTTCATTATTTTATTTGTCATTCAAAGGTTCACCTGCCTTATACCCTACACCACGTATTGTTTGTATGATATCACCTGAATCCCCCAGCTTAGAGCGCAGAGTACGGATATGGACATCCACAGTACGGCTTTCACCTGAGAAATCATATCCCCATATCTTTTTCAGCAGTTCATCACGGGTAAAGACGGTACCTTTATGCCTTACAAGATACAGCAGAAGTTCATATTCTTTAAGCGTAAGCAGAACATTGCTGTCTGCTGCCGAAACTTCATGCTTTACAGGGTAAATGCATATTTCACCGATAGTTATTTTTTCAGCTTGTGCCGAACGCCTTAGCAAAGCTTTTATGCGTGATATCAGCTCCATTGTACCGAATGGCTTGGCAATATAGTCATCTGCCCCCTTGTCGAGCCCCTCCACCTTGTCAGCCTCACTGTCGAGGGCTGTAAGCATTATCACAGGAAGATCAGCTGTTTCCGACGAATTTCTCAGCTTTTCCAGCACTTTCAGGCCATCCTCCTCAGGAAGCATCCTGTCAAGCAGCAATAGCTCGGGGAGTTCCTCACTTACTGCTTTATAAAGTTCTGAAGGGTACTCAAAACCCTTTGCCTCAAAGCCTGAGTTATTAAGGGCATAGAGAACGAAATTGCGGATACCGCTGTCATCTTCAAGAAGATATATCATCGGCTATTCCTCCTTAAATATACGCCTGTTTTTTCAGCAGTGCCGTTATGATCCTGCCTATTACAGCAAAATAATTTATATCCGAAGCGGACCATTTCTTAGACCTGCCTAAATAGCAGAATGATATCATTCCTTTTACCATGCTGTTTTCCGTTATGAGGAACTGCACCGCACTTCCTACATTCTGTTTCATAAGCTCGGCAAAAGCGTTGTCATCTCTGCCCTCAAGTTCATTTACATCATTGATAACGAATAATCCGTCACCGGTAAATCTTTCTGTATAATTATTTTCAAGCAGGTATGACGAATCTCTTGAAGGAGCATTTCCGCAGCTCAGGATAAGCCCCATATCACTTCCTGCAAATACGCATATATCGTCTATTGCAAAGTTTGAACGTATCTGCTCGATAAGTACGGAAAGATCAGGCACTCTGCCAAGTACAAGGTTTTCCGCAAGCCTGCCGATAAAATCAAGCTTCTCGGACCTCTCTCCACGGCTGCTCAGAAAAGCCGGACGGCTGCCTGCGTCTTTTGCTACAGCTCCATGCTTTTCTATGTCATATATAACATAGTGGTTCTGTCCCTTTTCCTGTGCTACAGTAAGAGCTTTTTCCGCCTGCATGAATAATTCCTCATAGTCATCACTGTCATCGGGATAGCCTGATATGCCCATTGAACAGGTTATCGTTCTTTCATATCCTCTGTCAGAAAAAGCAAATTCAATATTGCTCCTGATGGAACGGAGTATACCTCTGAGTTCTTCCTCACTGCGTATATCTTCAAGTATCATGAGATATCCTTCACCGCTTATCCTTCCTGCAAGTCCGTGATCGCATATCTCTTTTTTTATTATCTGTGCCACACGATATATCACTTCATCACCGAAAAGATGCCCCATACTGCTGTTCAGTCCGCTGAAATCGTCTATATATAAAAGTATCAGCCTGACATTGCAGGCAGGCTTTGCAGCAATGATATCATGTGCATAGGAAGTGACGGCTCTCTTGTTGAGCAAGCCCGACAGTGAATCTCTCTTTGCTTCAAGGGCAAGGTTGACATCCTTTACCCTGTGCTGTGAACTTACAGCAGAAATTATACCTAAGACATTTCTGCTGTAAGGAGCTTCATAACGTGTCATTCCCCTGAAAAGATACATTTCCTTGGTCCTGCCCTCTGTGAGCAGAGATGTTTCAAATTCATAATCGAAACGGTAAACTCCATTCCTGATATCCCTGCAAAAGCTGTTGAACGTATCAATATAGCGTGACAGCACATACCCTTTTTCTATGGAATCCTTCTGCCATACCTCTATATCCTCATCTGCAAGCATTATCTCACGGCACAGGTCAAACATATATATTTTTATGTGCTTTGTGGTGAAGCTGTATTCAAAAGCAAGGTCACTTCCGAGTCCGAGATAGCTGCGGTAATCTGAAAGCTTTTTCTGCCTTATATACCCCTGTGCTTCAAGAGACATGATATCACTGAAGCTGATGCTGAAAAGAGGTTCGTCCCCCTTGCCTTCGATCAGCCTTACTGATGCAAGTACCCATCTGAGCATCCCGCTCGTGCCTTTCATACGGATGACAGTACCGGAATCACCTTCATTTTCCGCATCTCTGAGACATTCTTCTATTCGTGGAAAATCGCTGTCATCAATAGTGCGTCTTATAGAATAGGTGACATCATTGCCGAAATAGCGGAAGAATGTCTCGTCTGCACTTTGTGTGTGAAAGCTTCTGTCTATCACTGCCCTGCCGATACAATACAGTTTTTCATTGAATATTTCTCCGGCCATTGTCATGCCTCCTTCAGACAAATGTAAACTTATCCATGATGCTCAGTAATAAGATCGATATAATGATTATAGCATGAAAAAGTGATATCGGTCAAGTACAAGGTGATGTATCTGCACAGGCTCTCCGCCTGCCTGAAACAGCACCGCACATAAACTTTTCGCAGTATGTCAGTATTCAGCCTGCACCTCTATGCTCCCTGCCGAAAGCTATGACTGCATATCTTTTGCGCTGTATTTATGTTATGCCGCCTTGACTAAATCACAGCATTATAGTATAATAATATTATGCTTTCGGGCATATGAAAGGAGCATATGAAATGAATTTATACATAAAGACAATAGCAGGTATTTCAGCTTTATCGCTTACAGCAGCTTCTCTTTTTTCGTGCAGTATGTCCAAAAAGGACGATAAATCTGAAGAAATATCTTCTGCTCATGTAACTGAGGCAGAGGAAAAAAACGAAACAGAGACTGAAGAAGAATTCCGCAAGGCTGATACTAATGAGGAAATGGCCATAACGTGGCTCTCGGATTATGATCTTAACCCTGCAAGACATGAAAAACGCAGTTCCGCACTCGAAATTTTCGAGGATGTTTTCGGAGGAAAGATAAACTATATTCACACAAGTTCTGACAGCAAATACGATAAACTGGCAGAAATGATAGATGCAGGCGAAGAAGTAGATATGTTCCCATATGACCCCGGCGCTTTCCCTGAGGGGATGACCCGTGACCTTTATGCGCCGCTTGATCCCTATTACGAGGAACTCGGCATGGATACAGGTATATGGGATGATATGCAGGAAGTTATAGATATGTACGAATACAACGGCGGACATTATGTTATACCTTTCAGCTTTTCCGATCCGATAGTTCTTACTTACAGCAGAAATATAATAAGGCAGGAAGGTTTTTCCGATCCATATGAGCTCTATAAGCAGGGCAGCTGGAACTGGGATACCTTTATGGAAATGATGCAGGATTTCAAGGATAATGCTTCAGACGGCACCGCAAGATACGGCATAAGCGGCGAACTTGGACGTGCTGCTCTTGCCTCATCAGGCCACACAATTATAAAAAAGGAAAACGGAAAGTATATCAATAATATCTCTGACCCTGAAATAGCAAAAGCCGAGCAGATGGTGATAGATATAGGTCAGCAGGGACTTTACCGTGATAACTGGCTGGAACACTTTGATACAGACGGGAATATACTCTTTTACGCTATGGGCACATGGGCTCTCGGAAGCTCAAATGCGCTGAACGATGACAAAGACCTTATGGTCGTTCCTTTTCCGAAATCTCCTGATTCCGACAGGTACTATATAAGCTGTCATCATAACGCAAGACTTCTCGTCAGCAGCTCAGAGAAAGGAAAAGCTGTAGCTGCCTATATCAGATGTGAACGCCTCGCAGAGACAGAGCAGACTTTCGCCGACGATAAAAAGAAGCTTGCGACTGCCCCTGTAAACACCGCTAAGGGCGAAGTAAAAAGTGTTATAACATCAGAACAGTATGATGCGATACAGGAATACCTCTCCCCTGCAAAGGTATTTCCGATATTTGATCCCGGCTATGGTATGGGCGATAATATGTACAACGCTAACGGCTCAGGAGTTATGTACAGCATTGACAGAAATCTTACCAACGGTCACTATGCTTCATGGGAAAGCGCACGTGAAGCATGGGATGGAATGGTATCAGAGGAAGCTGCAAGATTTGCGGATTAATATAGCATAAAAAACCGCTCTCATCTGAGAGCGGTAGTTTTATTCTTCCTCATCATCGTTGTATCTTTCAAGCACCTTTACCCTGCAAGCCTCTATACGATGATGTTTTACTTCAACTATGTCGATGTGCAGACCGTCTGCTTCAAGGCTTAGCTGTGTGCCGTTTTTGGGTATGTGACCGAGTTTGTCTATGACATATCCGCCGAATGTATCATATTTATCAGCCGGCAGGGAGATATCAAGTTCATCACATATCTCTGTAAGAGCACTTATACCGGGCACGATCCATTCATCCTCTGCTGTTTTTGCAAGCTTTACAGCAGGCTCATCCTCATGGTCATCAGCAAAATCACCGACAAGTTGTTCAACAAGATCGGTAATGGTAACTATACCGCTCATACCGCCGTACTCATCTACAACTACAGCAAAATGGTCTGAGCCATCCTGCTTCATTTGTTCAAAAAGACGGTCAGCTTTCATATTCTCATGAACGAATAACGGCTCACGTACAGCATTATCCATTATATTGTCACGGCTTTTGTCATCAAGCCGGAAATAATCTTTTGCATCGAGTATTCCTATCACATTATCGACGCTTTCGCCGCATATGGGAAATACTGAATGGCGTGTACGGTGTATGGTCTCCTCCCATACTCCTATGTCATCATTGCTCCATAGAACAGATACATCGGTACGGTGAGTACAAACCTGTTCGGCAGTAAGATCATCGAAGGCAAAGACATTTTTGATGATACGGTTCTCATCTTCATCTATAGTGCCATTTTCAGCCCCCGCATCCGACATCATAAGTATTTCTTCCTCAGTAACAGCTTCCGCACTGCTGGATGGATCAATACCGCAAAGTCTGAGCAGTCCGTTGGCAGATACATTTGTCAGCCATACAAACGGAGCAAAGACCGCCGATACAGCCTTTATAGCGCCGCTCAGTGCAAGAGCTGCTTTTTCCGGTCTCCTTGCCGCTGCGTGTTTAGGTATAAGATAGCCGAACACTATCATAAAATAAGCGGCAGCAATTGTTATGACAACAGTCACAGCAGCGTTTAGCAGTGTTCTGTTTATACTTGTACCGGAAGCGATAACAGCGTTTACAGCAGGTGCTCTGAAACTTGTTACAGCAAAAGCAGAACTGAGAAGTCCCGTGATCACAGCTGCTGTTCTTACAGCAGAGAAAAATCTGTCAGGGCTGTCAGTAAGCTTTTTCAGCCTTTTCGCTTTTTTATTGCCGCCTGCCGCAAGTTTTTCAAGTTTTGTATCACTGACGGATATGACCGCTGTTTCTATAAATGTAAACAGAGCGGTAAATAATATCAGTATGATTTGCAGAATTATCTGCCGAGCCATTCCTTAATTCCTCCATTACGTTACAATAGTCAAATATGCGCAAAAAGACACAGCCTGTCACAAATTCCGGTGCAGACCGTGCCTTGTATTAAAACTTGTTCCTATAGGCAGCGTATGCGGATTTTCGGACATATTTCAGCAGAGAGCAAGAAACGCAGAAATACTGATGCATTTCAGGTTTTTTTGACGAAACTGTCGGCTGAATCTGCCGAAAAGATGCTTGCTGTATCCTATGAGAACAAGTTCTGATATATTCAAAGTTATCTTTTAGATACTGTATGCAACTGTAAGGGTTACTGCCGTCAGGGGCACCGTCCATTCCGCATACACCTCCTATCAAAAAGTGATATGATAATTATATACTAAAACTTATTGCTTGTCAAGGGATTTTTTGCAGCGGAC
>JAFOMV010000032.1 GCA_017418765.1 Ruminococcus sp.
TACTGAAAGTGATCTGCGTGATCTCAGTGCTTTTCTGCACGGAAAACTTGCTGCCGAAGAAATGTCGGGCAGACAATACGATCTTAACGGTGACAATAGCTGGGATTCCCTCGATCTCTGCGTTATGAGAAAAAGAGTGATTGAATAAAAGATTTCTTTGTTATGCAGAACGTTTTATACAGGCAGATATAGCTAATTTTCCTTGTGACTATTGACTTTTTTCATCATATGTGGCATAATAAAGTTGTATAGCATGTATGCTCGTGGGACGGAGTTCTGCTCCGAATATTTATGAGAGGAGAGTTTTACAATGCTTAAAAGGATAACAAGCGGACTGCTCTCAGCAGTTATGCTGGCTGCGTCAACAGCTTTTTCTATGCCGATGTCAAGTGTTACAGCTGCTTCGGAACAGAATTATGCCGACGCTCTGGACAAATCACTTTTCTTCTACGAGGCACAGCAGGCCGGACCGCTTCCGTCATGGAACAGAGTAGAATGGAAAACAGATTCAACAATGACCGATGAGGTTCTGGGCGGATGGTATGACGCAGGTGACCACGTTAAGTTCAACCTGCCTATGGCTTACTCAGCTTCTATGCTGGCATGGGGTATGTATCAGTACCCTGAGGGACTTGAAAAGACAGGTCTTGCCAAGACTTATCAGAATAACCTTGAATTCGTTCTCGATTACCTCGCTGACTGCGATAAGGGTACAGAGGCTGTATTCCAGGTAGGAAACGGTACTATCGACCACACATGGTGGGGCCCGATAGGACTTATACAGTATGGTATGGAGGACAGCGGTTCTTCATATGCCAAAGCCCGTGCCACATTAAAGGCTTCAAAGGGCTGTTCGGCAGTATTCGGTGAAATGGCAGCTGCTCTTGCAGCAGGTGCAGCAGCTCTCGACGGAAAGATCGATGCTTCAAAGAAAGCTTCATATATCAAACACGCAGAGAACCTGTTCAGCCTTGCAGATGCTTCAAAGAGCGATTCAGTCTATAATGACAGTGATGCTTCCGGCTTCTATCGTTCAAGCCATTTCTATGACGAGCTCTTTTACGCTGCAAACTGGCTCTATATCGCAACAAAGGATAATTCCTATCTCGATAAGGCAAAGAGCTACATCCCGAATCTCGGCAAAATGCTGGGCGAAGGCGATGTAATGGCTTACGGCTGGGGACACTGCTGGGACGATACGATGCAGGGCGGTATGCTCCTTTATGCAATAAACACAGGAGAATACAAAGACCACGTAAAAAAACACCTTGACCGCTGGGTAAACGGCGATGAGGCAAAGATAACAAAGGGCGGTCTCCGCTGGCTCACTACATGGGGCTGTCTGAGATACGCAAATACAGCAGGTTTCCTTGCTGAAGTTGCAAGCGATACTATTTTCAAGGGCGAGGATACCTCAAAATACGAAACATTCGCTGAAGAACAGATAAACTATTCTCTCGGCGATAACCCAAGAAATTCAAGCTATGTTGTCGGCTATGGTGAAAATTCTCCTAAGAATCCTCACCACAGAACAGCTCACGGCTCATGGAAGAATGCTCTTGAAGTTCCTGCAACAAACCGCCATATCCTTTACGGCGCACTTGTAGGAGGCCCTAATCAGGACGGTTCATACGAGGATGACCGTGGAAACTACATAAATAACGAGGTAGCTACAGACTACAATGCAGGCTTCACAGCTCTGCTCTGCAAGATGGTGCAGAAGTACGGCGGCAAGACAGACCCGGGCTTCCCTCCAAAGGAGATTCATGACAGTCCTGAGTTCTACGTTGAGTGTACCTCAAAGGGCGCAGAAGCAAGCGGTATGACTATCAGCTTCAAGGTGACTAACCATTCTGCATGGCCGGCAAGAGTTCAGGATAATATCTCTTTCCGCTACTATATGGATCTGAGCGAAGTAAAAGCCGCAGGCGCTAACCCGGAAGATGTTGTTGTACGCTGTGACCGTGACCAGTCAAAGATGTACTCAGGTGTAACTCCTGCTGAAATATCAGGTGTAAAGCATTACAGCGGTGATATCTATTACGTTGAGGTAACACTTCCTGACGGACGTTCTGTACTTCCTATATCGGAAGGTATGCAGCAGTGTGAGATACTCCTTGCACTTGTAATGCCTAATTACGGCAGCGGCTGGGACGCAACCAACGATTTCTCAAATAAGGAACTGCTCGGTGCAAAGACCACAAAGACAGCGGATGGTTCAGTACATGGCATCATAACACCTTATGTTCCTGTATATGTAAACGGCAAGCTTTACTATGGTGAAGAACCAGACGGTACAAAGGCTGACGGAATGGGCGGCACAGGTGATCCTAAGCCTGTAGTTACTGAAACTGATCCTCCTAAGACAACAACTTCAACTACTGTTGTTCCAACGGACGGACCGGCAGCAAAGCCTACGACAACAACTGAGACTGTTGCTTCAACAACTTCTACAACAGTTACTGCTCCGGTAGTAACCGCAGGTCAGCCTGCAATAACAAACGGTGAAGATAAGCGTGACAGAGATGTATTATACGGCGACGCTAATGAAAGCGGCGATGTAAATATATCTGATGCTGTACTTATCATGCAGTCACTCTCTAATCCTTCAAAGTACAAGCTGACAGGACAGGGAAAGGTAAATGCAGACTGCTCAGGCGTTGGCGACGGCGTTACTAATAAGGACGCTCTTGCTATACAGAAATATATGCTCAGGATAATCAAGGCACTTCCTGAGTCTAACTGATAATAACTAAATGTGATCTGTAATAAGGGGAGAGGGCTTTTCCAAGAGAAAGTCCTCTCCCCGATTCTTTTTGCAGAATTGGATGAATTGCATATCGGCGGTGCTTGCAGCATATAATATTGTTTTATACAAATTTAAAAGTGTAACAAATGGTGAATGTTTTTGGAGACTTCTTACAAATCTGCATTTTTTTCAAAAATCCTATTGACATCTCCACGAAAACCTGATATAATATTAAAGCAGTCAGGTGAGCTCCTTCTGAATAAGACCTGACTTAAAAGGAATGCGAGTGTGCTGGAATAGGCAGACAGGCACGTTTGAGGGGCGTGTGTCGAGAGACGTATGGGTTCAAGTCCCATTACTCGCACCATATTCCAAAAAACAGCTGAAGCAATGTTTCAGCTGTTTTTTATTTTTCAGAGAAAAATACAGTCATTATTCCCCGGGCTTAACCGCTGTACTTATAAATAAGTTTTGTATGTATTTATCGGGGAAGAACCTTTCTGAGGAAAGGTTCTTCCCCGAACCCCTTTCCAAAGACTTTTAATAGAATTTTGCCACCA
>JAFOMV010000195.1 GCA_017418765.1 Ruminococcus sp.
CATAGCGCCTCTTGCCATAGCTTCATCGAAGTCTATGAGGTGACCGTCGAACTCAGGACCGTCAACACAGGCGAACTTTGTCTCGCCGCCTACGGTAAGACGGCATCCGCCGCACATACCTGTGCCGTCGATCATGATGGGGTTCATGGAAGCAACAGTGGGTATCTCGTACTCCTTGGTGAGACGACAGACGAACTTCATCATGATGAGAGGACCGATAGTGATAACTCTGTCGTACTTCTCGCCGCTTTCGATGAGCTTCTTGAGAGCGTCGGTAACAAGGCCCTTTTCGCCTGCTGTACCGTCATCGCTCATAAGCACGAACTTGGATGAAGCTGCTCTGAATTCATCTTCAAGGATAACGAGGTCTTTATTTCTGAAACCGACGATAGAGTGGACCTCTACGCCGAGAGAATGGAGTTTCTTGGCTACGGGATAAGCGATAGCACAGCCTACGCCTCCGCCTACGACAGCGACTTTTTTCAGTCCCTCTGTCTCGGTAGCACGGCCGAGAGGGCCTACGAAATCGTGGAGACATTCACCTTCATTCAGGTGGTTGAGCTTTTCGGTAGTAGCACCTACTATCTGGAAAATGATGGTAACTGTACCCTTTTCACGGTCAAAGTCAGCGATGGTCAGCGGTATACGCTCGCCGTCCTCATCTGTCCTGAGGATGATGAACTGACCCGGTTCAGCCTTTTTAGCTACTCTCGGCGCACTTACGGTCATAAGAGTAACGGTAGGATTAAGGCTTCTTTTTTCGAGAATTTCAAACATTGTCCATACCTTCTTTACGATAGATTAGCAGTAAACTCCGATCCGTCGCCATTGACAGAATGAGAGCATTTCTATACTGCTGTGATATATTTAATATTATATCACATAAAGGTATGTTGCACAAATATAACAGCGGAATATCGATATTCCGTTATCGATATCGTGAGAGCCAAATACAGCATTTACTCTATGCATAATTTCCCTGTATTATACAGTATAACGGGACAAAAACGGGGTATAAAAATAAAAGTCGGTCAGTGACCGACTTTTATAACTGTTCATACAGCAGATATCTGCCATATATATTTTGGAATAGTCTTATTCTGTTGAAGAATAACTTATCTGTACTCTCCGAATGCCGCTTCATTCCTTACTTCATAAAGCCTGTTTACAAGTTTCAGTTCATTTTCCGAAAGCTTGTGTCCGGAAGCATAGATTATCATGTCCTTGTAGCTGTTGTCCTTGAATTCGCATTTTCTCTGCACAAGACCGTATTTTCCGCAAAGACTGGCAGGTACGGGCGAATCCAGCATAAAGGCTGTAGGCACAGTCAGCAGGAAGTCGATGGAGCTTCCTCTGTCATAGGTGTATACCTTTTTCACAGGCACGTCAGCAGGGCGGTTTGAAGCGTAAAGCTTGTCTATAGCACCTGACACATAGGGGACAGCCTCATCGCCCTGTCCAAGCTCTGTGTAAACGCTTGAAAGGTCTGAATAGGTTATTATTTCTGTTTCAGCGCATGGGTGCTCGGCGGACATTACTGCCAGCATTTCATACTCCCAGAGCAGTTTGCCGTCCAGATTCTTTTCAGCGAGGAAGTCGGTGAAGTACTTTTCGTGAACGGTATTATAGCGGATTATACCGAAATCATAGCCGTTATCACGGACATTCTCGATAGTACGAAGGGAGTTTGTCTCACAGAAGAATACCTCCATATCGTCGGGGTCATCCAGCGTAGCGATATGCTCGGAGAAAGCCTTTGAGATATATCCTGCTCTCGGCACTGATATCCTCAGCTTATTGTTTCTCGGCTTGTCAGGAGAATGTATAGCCTCCATATTGTCGAGCTGTATGAGTATCTGCTTTGCGTATCCGAGAAATTTTATTCCCTGATCTGTAGGTATAACGCCCTTTGAGGTACGGCGGAATATTGTTATCCCCAGCGTAGTTTCAAGTTCCTTTATAGCTTTACTGAGGTTAGGCTGAGCCATGTATAGATTCTCAGCTGCTTGTGTAATGGAACGTGTTTTTTCGATCTCTACTGCATAGCGGAAATGCAAAGTATTCATGTATCAGCCTTCTTTCTTGGATTTGATATTATGTCATATCGTTTACAGCAAAAATTCAATATGCGCTTTGTGCGGTACAGCCTTATATTACAGAATTTGCAGGAACATCCTTATCAACGATCTTTCCTGCTGATATAATAACGTTGTCACCGATAGTAACGCCTCCGAGGATAGTAACATTAGCACCGATATCAACGTTGCTTCCGATCTTTACAGGCTTTGCCAGCATAAGACCCTGTTTTCTCTGTTCGGCATCCTCAGGACGTGATGTGGTATAGATAGTGCAGTTCGGACCGATAAAGACATTATCGCCGAATATTACCTCTGCGCTGTCATAGATCATACAGTTGCGTTCAGCGAAGAAATTATCTCCGATGATTATATTGTAGCCGTATTCACAGCTGAAGCCAGGTTCAGCGAGAACCTTTTCACCTTTGAGGGAAACTATCCTGTCAAAGAGACGCTCTCTTTTCTGGAAGTCATTGTATGCGGTGTTGTTGTACTCTGCACAGAGCTTGTTTGCGTTGATACGCTCTGTTGTGAGCTCACGGTCTTTCGGGTCGAAAAGCTCGCCCGACTGCTGTTTTTCTTTTTCGGTCATTGCTAACACTCCTTTGATACTGATTTTTTATATAAAGCCTTGCGGCTTATTAACAATTGTTATCATTCATCTATACATAAGCATAACGGTAATAAAGATCATTACAATTATAAATACAGTATTTGTCAGACAGTCTATAAGTGTACTTCCCAGAGAACGGGTGTATATAAGATCAGGACTGTAATAATATTCAGGCGCTTCCGGGTCTATATCAACTATAAGATCATTGCCGAATCTCTCGATAAAAGTATACTTTTCATATGTACTGATCAGGTATTTACTGCCGAAGAATTCATAGACGTACTCATATGCTGACATTTCCTCGTTTTTCAGCTCACCAGTACACAACGAACCGCTTTCCATGTTTGTCAGCTTTGCCACAGCGCCTTCTGTACATCTTCTCATCCTTTTCTTTATAAGAAAATACCTGATCCATGGCAGGATCATTCCGTTCAGTATCCAGTAAGCGTCCATAAGCACAAGTACAACGGGCAGCACCTTATTCACGGAATCATCTCCAGAGCCAAAATAATCTACAAGCGAAAAAAATACCATCAGGAATCCGATTATCAGAAAAGCTCTGCGTACAGAGGCTGCACTGCCTGTTCCGTTGGTTTCGACTTTTTTGTTGACAGCAGCCAGCATAAAGGTGAGTCCCATCATTATAACTACGATGAGTGAAGCTGCATCCGACACTTTTTCTTCTTTGTCCGCCAGTATTAATGCGATGAATAATGACAGAAGCGCAATAGCAGTTGTGACCAGTATAAGCGGCCCTTCAGTAATAAATCTGTATACCGATGCAAAAGGATTTAAATTCTGATTTTCCTTCTTTATGTCATAGCCGTCTGTAAGACGCTTTGCTTTTGGCAGTATCATATTCATTTTTCCCCATTCCTATATCATTGAAAATTATTATCTTTTGCTTCCCTTTGAGCCGAAGCTTCCGCCCATTGAGAGGATATTTGTGTCAAATGTATAGCTTATCTTCTCGGACTGTCTGTAGCGTTTCAGTGCGAGCTGAATCAAGCGCTCCAGCAGTTCGGGATATTTCACTCCCTTAGGCTCCCAGAGGTAGAATGCCAGCGATCCCGGGATAGTGTTTATCTCGTTGATGTATACCTTGTCTGTAGCCATATCTATCATGAAGTCGATACGTGTAACGCCGTTGCAGCCAAGGTAACGGAATGCGTCAACTGCGGTCTTGCGGATGAATTCGTCCTGTTCGGGAGTTATCTCAGCAGGTATCTTTCTCTTGAGAGTAGCCATACCCTTGCTTCCGCCGCCGCTCTTTGAGCCGTTCTTGCCGCCGTCGCCCTTGTACTTCTGATCGTAGCTGAGTATCTCATCGCTGCTTGCCTGTACAGGTTCTTCGCATACAGATGCCTCTGCCGCCTCGCTGTCGCCCACAACTGAGCAGTTGATCTCTTTCAGCTGTACTACGGCAGGCTCAACGAGTATGCGGTCTGCAAACTGGAAAGCCTCCTCTATGGAGCTGATAAGTCCGTCACGGTCCTTAGCCTTTGAGATACCGACGCTTGAACCGAGATTGATAGGCTTAACGATGACAGGGTAGCCGAATTTAGCTTCTACCTGAGCGATCATATTATCCATATCATCTATCTCATAGGATGAGAAGCGGCAGCAGTCAAGCACAGGGAAGCCTGCTTCCTTGAGTAATATCTTCATGACATATTTGTCCATGCCGACAGCTGATGCAAGAACGTCACAGCCTACGTATGGCAGGTCAAGAGTCTGGAGATAGCCCTGGAGAGCGCCATCCTCAACGTTTGTACCGTGAACGATAGGAAATGCGATATCCACATCAGAAATAAGATTTGAGCCGAACTTCTTTATCTTCTGGCGAACCAGCTGTACCTTGCCTTCGCTTCTTACGAATAC
>JAFOMV010000196.1 GCA_017418765.1 Ruminococcus sp.
AAAGTCCCCGAAAACAATTCGGGGACTTTCTGTATATTTGGAGTATGGAGAGATATCAGCTTAGTTTAAGCAGTTTTTTCTGTACAGCAAGAGCGTCATTGTTCGTGATACCGTTGCCGTCCATATCTGCATTTGACTTTCCCTGTTCGGACAGCTTGTATTTATCAGGGTTTGCGATAGTCTGCATTATCAGTACAGCATCGGACATATCTAAAGTGCCATTGCAGTTTGCGTCGCCCTTAACCGGTTCAGAGGCTGTTTCGGACGCAGCAGTTACTTTAAGTATATTGCCGAACTGTGCAGGCCATGTTGCGGCGATGCCGTGATTGTAAGTAACTATCAGCTTCATACCTTCATATGGCTTGACGGTATTGTAGTTGATATAATAGTAATAGGTGTCGAGATATTTTACAGGTACGGTGAACAATGTGTTATCTTTATCTGAACGTACAAGCAGGTATTTTTCGTTTACTTCGGTAACGGTTACTTCTTCTTCTGCTGCTTTCTGTAACGGGTCTTCGTCCTCTAAAACAGTTACTTTCAGTATATTTCCGAACTGTGCAGGGAATGATTCGGCGATGCCGTGATTGTAAGTAACTATCAGCTTCATACCTTCGTATGGCTTGACATTACCGTCGAGATATTTTGCAGGCACGGTAAGCAATCCGTTACTGCTCTTTGAACGTACAAGCAGAGTTTTTTCTTTTACTTCGATTATAGTAACTTCTTCATCGAATACTTTCTCTAACGGGTCAGGTTCTTCTGCACAAGTAGGTAGAACTGTCTGAACGCTGTTATTTGCGGAAGCAACAGCGGTGGTCACAATTGCTGGTTCTGCAGTTGCTCTTGTATGTACAGGCTCTGTATCGGGATATGCATTTACAGGCGCTGTCGGAGCAGGTCTTTTTCCCTTATTCATAGAAACATACTTGCCTGTTCCATCATCAACAAGAAGATAATATCTCAAATCATCAAGCATTCCCTTTTCTGATTCATCGTGTGGTGTTACGGCTTTTTCAGAAAGCTTATAGAGATAGCAGTCCCCATTTATGTCCTTTTCTTTTCTCATAAGGAATGCTTCTTCGCCGTTTTCAAGCTGTATCATTCTTGCGACCATATGCACGCTGTAAATTGTATTGGTTTCCTCGTCGTATCTGTAGTTGATGAACAGGAATCCGTCTAAGAAGCCTGTTTCAAAATCGACTTCCTTGTCAAATTTGCCTGCGAATGTATACTTATCGGAAGGAAATACACCTTCATCATTGGATATAGCAAACGGTATGAGATCGCCGATCTTTTTGTTTATCTCCTCAATATCGGCATTGTCGAGAGAGACCTTATCAGCGGGTTTATTCTCCCAGTAATTGACAGGGCTTCCGGAATCTTCGGGGATGATCAATGGCGCTTGCCACCACAGACCGTTTTTTTCGTCGATCTCTTTTACAGTATAAAGATACAGATCTGGAAGCTGACGGAATTTAACAGCATAGGCCTTTTCTCCATTGTCATCTCTTACAAAGTAAAATGTCATAGTTGTGCTGTACATAACTTCAATGTCACCATGATAATCGAATTCAGTATGACCGGCATAACGTACATTTTTATCTAATGGTTCACTGTATTTTCCCTTATATTCCAAAATACTGCCGTTGTAATTTATCAGCCTGTTTCTTTCAATAAGTTCTTCTTCCGAAAGGTCAAGGTTATCCGTCGGGATGTATATAATATCGTGTTTTATATTGTTTTCATCGATATATGGTCCATTTTTATAATTCTCATTTTTAATTATCTTATAGAGATACAGCTCGGTGCTCTGCGGAAATTTTACCGCATAGGCTTTATTGCCTTTTTCATCCTTTGCGTTGTAGATGAGCATATCCGTCATATAAATAGTGTCATCTTCAAGTGAGACAAAATCGTTTGTGAAGCTGAAAGGCAGCTTGTCCTCAAGCACTCCCTTGAAAACACCTGCATATTCAGCTTTCAGTCCTGAAACAGGAGATATTTCGCCTGTTTTCTCAATAAGCTGTGTGATCTCCATATCGTCGGTGTACTTTGTCACAAGTGTATGAGAAATGTTGTTCTCGTCAACATACTCTATCGGTTCAAGTTCGATCTGCGAATATGCTGTGACAGGTACGGCTGAAATTGTCATAGCTGCTGTCATAAGCAATGCCATAAAAGATCTTTTAGCTTTTTTCATAGTAACAACTCCTTTGCAGTTAGTTTACGGCGTTATTTTGCCTTTCACTACTTAGACGTAATAATCACCGTTTTGTCTCAGTGATTTCAAAAAAAATTTTTGTTGACACGTTTCTGAAATAAATTTATAATAAAGGTGAGACAAATCGTGCTTTTTTACGTCTATATAATAAAAGAGAATATCACACACGAAAGGAGAGCTTATGGATAACGGTGCAAGTAGCTACCGCCGTTTTCTGTCAGGTGATAAAACAGGGCTTATTGATATCATAAGCGATTACAGAGAAGGTCTTGTCCTGTATCTCAGCAGCTTTATGGGCGATTTCTGTACTGCTGAGGAAATAGCCGAGGAGACCTTTCTGAAGCTGTATGTTGACAAGCCGAAATTCTCTGAAAAATGTTCCTTCAAAACATGGCTGTATACCATTGGCAAGAACCTTGCCGTTGATCATATAAGGCGCTGTTCCAGGTATAGCGAAGTCCCGTTCGATGATATGTATGATATTTCCGATAAGGAAAATATCGAGAGAAACCACGTCAGAAGCGAGGATAAAATACAGCTTCTCCGAGCGATGGAGCAATTGAATGATGATTACAGACAGGTGCTGTATCTGGTATTCTTTGAGAATTTCAGCAACACCGAAGCGGCGAAGATAATGGGAAAAAATGAACGGCAGATACGCAATCTTTTATATCGTTCAAAGGAGACACTGCGTAATATTCTGGAAAAGGAGGGCTTCAGCTATGAGGGAATATGACGAAATGGCCCTTAAGATCGCCGGGAGAATATTTGAAAAAGGCGATGAGATACTTGAAAAGCGCAGAAAGCGTACTGTATTCATAAAAAAGCTGTCCCTTTCTGTTTCGGGAGTATGCGCCGCAGTTATTGCAGGTGCGGCAGTATGGCATAACAATGACCTGAGAAATTCTGTCCATCATGAAGATATCCCTTTAGTAACAGAGGTCCCACAAACCGAAGCCTCCGAAGAATCGGCTGAAACTGCCGCAGCGCAGACCACAGCTCCCCTTACATCATCAACGTCGTCAAAGCAGACATCGGCTGTTTCATCAGCTGTTGCTGCCGATATCACTGCTGTTGAAAGTGCCGCTGCTGCAACAGTGACATCATCCGCAGCCTATGAAGCGGCTGCATACCCTGTCACAACATCTGCCGCATCGGTCGATACCGTAACGACAACAGCGGTGACAACTGCTTCAAATACAGAAGTATCACCTGTTACCACTGCTGTAAATACAGCTGTTACAGTGCCGACTGAAGAAATTGGCGCTGAATCTGCGGTACGGACATGGCCTTCTTCATATGTGGAACATACCGATATACCTGAGCAGGCTTATCCTGTGACTACTGTGAAAACCATAGCTGCTGAATGTGAAGTTCACGTTACGGAAACAAAGGCAGATTATATCAAGAACGGCAGATTCATAAGACGTCTTGACTATACGGAAAAAGCTGATGACAGCCGTGTACTTCTTGACGAAAATGGTGTACAGCACAGAGTAAAGGTGCAGTATGCTGACTCTATGAGCGCAGATGAGATAATAGCTATAATGGGAGATACGAGCTTCTGCGACACCAATGTATTCAGATTTTCCGGAATGTACGAAGGCATTACAGGCAATACCTTTTTCTTTGTCATAGAACACTATTCCTATGTTCCCGAAACTGAAACCATATATTCAATAAAAATGAAGGTGTACTGCGTACAGCTTGATGACGGAAGCAAAGCCTATGCGGTAAAGCTGCCGCAAAGCGACGGATATTATCTGTATACTGTATCGGAAAAAACAGATGAGGAGATCTACTGGAGAGGAAGAT
>JAFOMV010000197.1 GCA_017418765.1 Ruminococcus sp.
ATACCAAGAGCCTCGGCTGAGGATCTTGCATAAGTGTCAAGATCCTTTGCCTTAGTTCTCAGCGTACAGCCGGGATAGTAAGTGAAAGTTTCCATAGTACGCTTCCTTTCATTGATTTATCAGACCATTTCTTCCGGATGGAAGACTTCATCAAATTTTTCTGCTGTAAGGAATCCGAGTTCTACGCAGGCTTCCTTAAGGGAAATATTGTCATTGAACGCTTTTTTAGCTGTTTTTGCAGCATTCTCGTATCCGATGTAAGGATTGAGAGCTGTTACAAGCATAAGTGAATTATGGAGATTATTATGCATTTTCTCCTTGTTTGCCTTGATGCCTACAGCACAGTTCTTGTTGAATGAAAGTATCGACTCAGCAAGAAGACGTGCAGACTGGAGGAAATTGTATGCACAAACAGGCATGAATACATTCAGTTCAAAGTTGCCCTGTGAAGCAGCCATACCAACAGCTACATCGTTGCCCATTACCTGAACAGCGACCATTGTCACCTGTTCGCACTGAGTAGGATTAACCTTTCCGGGCATGATGGATGAACCGGGCTCATTGGCAGGGATAGTGATCTCGCCGAGACCTACTCTCGGGCCTGATGCAAGCCATCTTACGTCATTTGCTATCTTCATCATATCAGCAGCAAGTGCTTTCAGAGCGCCGTGTGCGAATACGATCTCATCCTTCGATGTGAGTGAATGAAATTTATTAGGTGCTGTAACAAAATTCTTGCCTGTGAGTTTGCTTACAGCCTCAGCAGCCTTTTCAGCAAATCCAGCCGGAGCGTTAAGACCTGTTCCTACAGCAGTTCCTCCAAGAGCAAGTTCTTTGAGTTCTGCACAAGAAGCAGTAATCATCTTCTTATCCTTTTCAAGTGATGCTCTCCAGCCGCTTATCTCCTGAGAAAACTTGATAGGTGTAGCGTCCTGCAAATGAGTGCGTCCGCTTTTAACTATGCCTTCATTTTCAGCTTCAAGGCGCTTGAATGTATCAACCAGAGTATCAATAGCCGGAATGAGCTTATCTTCGATAGCAATTACAGCAGCAATATGCATAGCTGTAGGGAAAGTGTCATTTGAAGACTGGCTCATGTTTATATCATCGTTTGGATGGAGCAGCTTAGAGCCTGCTATTTCATTTCCACGATTTGCGATAACTTCATTGGTATTCATATTTGACTGAGTACCGCTTCCTGTCTGCCATACAACAAGCGGGAAATGATCGTTAAGCGAACCGCTTATCACCTCATCGCAAGCCTGTGAAATGGCTGCGAGCTTCTCATCAGTCATTTTTTCCGGCTTTAGCTCATGATTAGCTATGGCAGCAGCCTTTTTCAGTATACCGAAAGCATGGGTGATCTCTCTCGGCATAGTTTCAATGCCTACGCCTATAAGGAAATTTTCATGACTGCGTTCAGTCTGTGCAGCCCAATACTTATCAGCAGGAACTTTAACTTCACCCATTGAATCGTGTTCGATACGGTAATTCATTTACATTCACTCCATTAAAAATTGATTGCATTAATAAAAGACAAAATTACTTTTACATATTAAGTATACATTATTAGAAGAATAAATTCAAATTCACATTCAGAATATCGCTATTCAGATATTGATATATAATTAACAATCATTACAGTCCACTTTATTCTCTGAATTTGTAAATGATATATTACTTTATATATCACAAAAAACGATATGATATATATTTCAAACGTGAATCAACTAAAATTGTTGCATTTGACTTACAATTATCGTAAATATGTAATAATTGCCGTTTTATTCAGCCTGATGATTAGCCGGAGAATTGATGTTTTATTATCTGTTCATAAACAATCAAGAAGTTTTTGCTTCCATCTCGACATATAAATTCGGAATGCCAAAATTCCTTTTAATATATGTGATAGAAAAACTTTGACAATAAATTCACATTTTCTCATGAAAACACCGCAGAAGATCTCTGCGGTGCAAAATATTTTTTATTTTTCATTCTCTTCCTGTTCTGTTAAGGTAGTAAGGCCATATGACAGCGTCGTAAGGCTGTCACCGAGGTGAACGTTCTCAACAGCAACATTTTCGTGATTGATCCTGATATCATAGTGTGTATAATTCCAGAATGCTTTTATGCCGTATCCTATAAGTGTATCTACCATTTTTTCAGCCGCTGTCATTGGTATACAGAGTATAGCCGCTACAGGTTTATTATCATTGCAGAATTTTTCAAGCTCCGATATATCACAGACTGAAAGACTGCCTATCTTTTTTCCTACCAATTCAGGATTAGAGTCGAATGCACCTATCAGGTCAAAGCCTTTGTTCTTAAAATCAATATGTGATGCGATAGCTGTACCGAGATTTCCTGCGCCAAGGAGTATCATAGGGGTCTGTACATTAAGTCCGAGTATCTTGCCTATTTCAAATCTGAGATCACTTACATTATATCCATAGCCCTGCTGGCCGAATTCGCCGAAGCAATTGAAATCCTGACGTATCTGCGATGCAGTAAGTCCCATTTTTTCAGAAAGTTCTCTTGATGATATGCGGACATAGCCGTTATTTTCAAGTTCTCCGAGAAAACGGTAGTATCTTGGCAGACGTCTGATTACAGAATTTGATATTGAGTTCTTTGACATCTTGATAAGTCCTCTCTATATTACATCAGTTTATCAAGTCTTGTCCTTATCTCATCAAGGAAAGTCTTTGAATCCACCTTTTTCTTGTTTTCAAGCTTGGATATAAGGTAAAGATCTCCTGTCATTACGCCTTCCTCAATTGTCTGTATAGTAGCCTTTTCAAGCTTGTCTGCGAAGTCACAGAGTTCAGGAGTATTGTCGAGTTCACCTCTCTTGCGGAGAGCGCCGCTCCATGCAAAGATAGTTGCAACAGAGTTTGTTGATGTCTCCTCTCCCTTGAGGTACTTGTAGTAGTGACGCTGAACAGTACCGTGAGCAGCTTCGTACTCATAGATACCATCAGGTGAAACGAGAACAGATGTCATCATTGCAAGGCTGCCGTAAGCTGTGGATACCATGTCAGACATAACGTCGCCGTCATAGTTCTTGCAAGCCCAGATGTAGCCGCCATTTGAACGGATAACTCTTGCTACTGCGTCATCGATGAGTGTGTAGAAGTACTCGATGCCTGCTGCTTCGTACTTCTCCTTGTACTCGTTGTCATATATCTCCTGGAAGATATCCTTAAAGCGGTGGTCATACTTCTTTGAGATAGTATCCTTGGAAGCAAACCAAACATCCTGCTTGAGGTCAAGACCGTAATTAAGGCAAGCTCTTGCAAAACCTGCGATAGAAGCGTCAAGGTTGTGAAGTCCCTGGATGATACCGTCGCACTTTGTAAAATCGTGGATGAGTTCACGGGTCTCATTGCCGTCCTTGTCGGTAACTACCAGTTCAGCCTTGCTGCCCTGAGCTACACGCATTTCTGTGTTCTTGTAAACATCGCCGTAA
>JAFOMV010000198.1 GCA_017418765.1 Ruminococcus sp.
CGATTCGTGGGCGGAAATATTTTTGTCCGTCAGCCTATGAAGATAAAGGCTGATATGACCTACACCCTCGTTCATGAACCCGAAAGGCTCCTCATTGCCTACAGTCTGCTCAATACCAAGAATATCAAGGCAGAGTCAAAGAAAGTCCACATTGAAAATAAGATCAATTCCGTTGTAAAGCGGAGGATAGTGCCTGTACTTACAAAAGTTGTCCATATCCTGCGTGAACTGTATACAACAGGCGAAGTCAGCATGGATAAGCTATATGAAGGCGTAAGTGACCGTTCATCACGTGTGGCTACATTTCTTGCAGTGCTGGAGCTTACACGCTTCGGCAGGATATCCATCAGTGACGATAATATGATCGTCTATCTCAAATCAAGAAAGAACGGAGGAAGAAAGGTTTGGAGATCAAAGACAAGCTCGGAGCAATAGAAGCGATACTCTTTGCCAGCGGTGAACCTATAGAGCTTTACCGTCTTTCAGAAGCAAGCGGCGTGGAAACAGGAAGTATCCCTGACATGATACGTCTCCTCAATGAGAGATACTCCGACAACAGCAGCGGTATCTGCATAAAAAAGCTGGACAGCAGCTATCAGATGTGTACAAATGAAAAGTATGCAGAACAGATACGTGCAGCTCTTGAAACGAAGCGTTCAACTCCGCTTTCAAATGCAGGTATGGAAGCATTGACTATAATCGCATACAATCAGCCGGTTTCCAAGGGCTTTGTTGAAAATGTACGTGGAATAGACAGTTCCTCCGTTATCAATAACCTTGTGGAAAAGGGACTTGTCGAAGAAGCGGGACGTCTTGATGTTCCGGGCAAGCCTATAGTATACCGCACTACCTCTGTTTTCCTCAGAAGTTTCGGCCTCAGTTCAGTAGCCGATCTTCCGCCGCTGACAGGACAGACCGAAAGATTAGGGGAAGACGGACAATTAATGATCACCGAAATAAACGATACAGAAATCAACGAAGAAAACTGACACTGGAAGGATGTGTGCCCTGATGACGGTATTGCTCATAGTATTAAAAATTCTGCTGATAATAGTTCTTGTCCTGATGGGCATTATACTGTTGATCATGGTACTGCCTGTGGGAGCTGATATCAGCTTCATTGACGGCAAGTTCACATACAAGGTCAGAGCTTCATTCATAAATATCATGGATTCCGACGGCGGCGGCATCGTGGGATGGCTGAAAAAGCGTAAAAGCAAACCGAAAAAACCTAAGAAGCCTAAGCCTGTCAAAAATAAAAAGCCAAAGAAAAAGAAGTCGGTAGTCAATGATGAGGACTATCTGGAGGACTTTGACTTTGACGGCGGTGACGATATAATAGTTCCCGAAACAGTCATTGAGGATGATACTCAGTCCGATGTTGTAACTGAGACTGCGGTTGCCGAGGTCACTGATAATAAGGATAAGAAACACCGCAAAAAAGAAAAAGAGGATGAACTCCCTGCTGATCCGTTCGAGGATGAGGAAGACGAACCCGAAGAAAAGGAAAAGCGCTCACTTGGCGACTGGGCAGAGCTTGGAATGGGAATCTGGGAAAGCGCTCAGCGGCCTCTGCTGAAGATATTCAAGGCTTTCCATTTTCAGGATATGTATATAGATTTCGTCATATCCGATGAGGACGCTTATGACTGTGCGCTGAAATACGGCAGGTACAGCGGAATGGTATACAATATCCTCGGCTTTCTCAGCACGCTCTTTACTGTAAGGCTGAAAACTGTTGATATCGGCTGCGGCTTCGGTCTCAGCAAGAGCAAATGGGACGCATCATGCAGGATATTCTTCCGTGCTGGATCAATGGTTATTGCAGGACTCTGGTTCCTGATAACATATTTAACACGCATATTCATTCCTGGTAAGCTCAGGAAGCTGAAAAGAAAAAAATCCGCCGCAAGGCAGAAATGAGGTAATATTATGAGTACAAACAACACACCTGTTTCAGATCTTTTAGGCATTTCCATTGAAAAGATCAAGGAGATGGCTGACGTTAACGCTATTATCGGAGAACCTATCAAGCTTGCGGACGGTACAACTATCATCCCCGTTTCAAAGGTTTCCTACGGCTTTGCTTCGGGCGGTTCAGACCTCCCCTCAAAGTACGACAAGGACCTTTTCGGCGGCGGTGCAGGCGCAGGCGTATCGATCAAGCCTGAGGGATTCCTTGTTATTTCTCCCGACGGCGCCGCAAAGATGGTAACTATGGAAGGTAAGACCGATCCTATCAGCAGCGCTATCGAGAATATGCCTGGCATCATCGACAAGGTGACCGGCTTCATTAATGACCGCAAAAAGGGCGGTGAAAAGGACATCCTCGACGATGACGGATCGGTATCCCTCAACTAAGTGACATAAGTCCCTTTGCCTCCGCATATTCTTTAGCAAAAAGGACAAACGGAGGTACACCCATGAAAAGGATCATCATTACTGCACTTGCGCCGTTCATTCTTCTCGGTACTGCGGCGGAGAGAACAGTCACTGCGGCTGAACGCCCGGAAGTCTCGGCAAGAGGTGCAGTGCTTATATCGGCGGATACAGGAGAGATCGTCTTTTCCGAGAACTTCTCTGAGAAGCTTCCTATGGCAAGCACAACCAAAATAATGACGACTCTGCTTTGCCTTGAAAGCGGCTGTCTGTATGATGAATTTGTGGTGGACAGCGACGCTATCCACGTTGAAGGCTCATCCATGGGGCTTGTGGAGGGCGATACTGTCACGAAATATGCGCTTTGCGTGGGAATGCTGCTTCCATCAGGAAATGATGCGGCAAATGCCTGTGCGGTAAAGCTGGCAGGTTCACTGGAGAACTTTGCTGTCATGATGAACGACAAGGCGAAGGAACTGGGACTCTCCCACACTTATTTCGTCACTCCGTCAGGACTGGAGGGCGAAGGTCACGGCAGTTCCGCCTATGATATGGCCATGCTTGCCCGTGAAGCACTGAAAAATGATATTTTCCGTGAGATATGCTCCTCGGAGAATATGGAGATAGAGTTCGGAGCTCCGCCCTATAAGCGTTGGCTGAAGAACACAAACAAGCTTCTGTCCATGTATGATGGAGTTTACGGCGTGAAAACAGGCTTTACCGATGAGGCGGGAAGATGTCTTGTAAGTGCCTGTGAGCGTGACGGAAAAGACCTGATATGTGTGACCCTTAACGACAGGGATGACTGGAATGACCATATGGCAATGTATGACTATGGCTTTGAAACAGCAGGAAAAGTGGATATCCCTATCCCGGACGGCTATGAGGTCAGACTGGCGGGTGGTGAAAATGATACACTCTCCGTCAGTCCCGAAAGCAGGTCTGTCACAGTTACATCCATGTCGGAGGATCTGGATAGCTTCGGTTTTGAGGTAGTAGCTCCGCCTTTTGTGTACGCTCCCGTGAAAAAAGGTGACGAGACTGCACAGTTAAGACTGACTTACAAGGGCAGAGAGGTTAAGACTATCCCTCTTTATGCCGATGAGGATGCAGAATATGCTTCGGCTGACGAGGCAAAAAGCAGTCCTGTAAAAAATATCATCACAAAGCTCAGAGATTTTTTCAATGAGCGGAAATGGAGATAAAGTGGAAAAGATAAGAATTCAGAAAATGATAGCCGACAGCGGCGTCTGCTCAAGACGCAAGGCTGAGGAACTTATATCCAGAGGCAGGGTAAAGCTTAACGGCCACCCTGTTAAGCTGGGAGATAAGTGCGGTTTCAAGGATATAATCACTATCGACGGGGAAAGGCTCTATATCCCTAAGAAAAAGAGCTTCCGCTACATTATAATGAACAAGCCGAGAGGTTATGTTACTACAGTTTCGGACGAACTGGACAGACGCTGCGTTATGGACCTCCTTGACGATGTTGAGGACAGAGTTTACCCCGTTGGCCGTCTTGACAGAAACTCCGAGGGACTTCTGCTCTTTACCAATGACGGTGAATTTGCCAACAGCATCATGCACCCCAGCCGCCATATCGCAAAGACTTACCGTGTAACTGTACGTCCCGATATCAGTGACGAACAGCTTATCCAGCTTTCTGAGGGCGTGGATATCGACGGAAAGAGAACTCTCCCTGCAACTGTTATCGTTAAGGACAAACAGCCCGGCAGAGTTGTTCTTCTCATGACTATCAAGGAAGGCAGAAACCGTCAGATACGTAAGATGTGTGAGGCTGTGGGACTTGAAGTTGCCCGTCTGCGCCGTACAAGTATCGGTCCTATCAAGCTTGGTATGCTCAAGCCGGGTACTTACCGTGACCTGACAGCCGAGGAACTGAGAGCAATCAGAAACGCTATCGGCAAGGAGAAATGATATGCTGGAGATACAGGAAAGATTCAGCACTGAGGGCTATGAAAAGCTTGTGGAAAAGGCAGGCAGTTCACAGCTTCATATCACCGAAGCACTTGACGGAGACCGTGTAACAGGCTATATCGCTTATTCCTACGGCAGCGACAAGACTACGGTATACGGCTTTGACGACGGGGGAGACATCTTACTCTGTGACGGACTTGTCAGATCGGTCATGTTCAAAAGTGTGCTGAAAGGCATTGAGCATATGCTCTTTGAAATTGACGGAGGATTTGACAATCTGAAAAAACTCCGCTTCCTGAAGGATGACAGCCGAATGTGCTCTGATCTGAGCGGATTCATGGATTCCTGCAAGAGCTGCGGACATAATAAGTGAGCAATAATATTAAGAAAGGGGCGCTTTGAAGTGCCAATCAGAATTTCATCCGAGCTTCCAGCATTCAAAACGCTTGGCGATGAAAATATATTCGTAATGTCTAAGGAAAGGGCGGAGCATCAGGATATCCGTCCCCTTAAAGTTATCATACTCAACATCATGCCAAAAAAGATCGAGACAGAAAGTCAGCTTATGAGACTGCTCAGTAATACGCCGCTTCAGGTGGATATTGACCTTCTTCAGATGGCTTCCCATGTCTCAAAGAATACCTCACAGGATCATATGGCTTCATTCTACAAAACTTTCGACGAGGTGAAAAATGACCGCTATGACGGCATGATAATCACAGGCGCTCCTGTTGAGCTGCTTGAATATGAAGAAGTCGATTACTGGAAGGAAATATGCGAGATAATGGAATGGTCCAAAACTCACGTATTTTCCACTATTTATATATGCTGGGCCGCTCAGGCAGGCCTATACTATCACTACGGCATACCGAAATATGCTCTTGATCAGAAAATGTTCGGGGTATTTCCACACCGGGCTGTAGTCAGCAACTGTCAGCTCCTCAGAGGCTTTGATGATGTGTTCTACGTTCCTCATTCCCGAAATACCGAGGTGCGCCGTGAGGATATCGAGCGTATACCTCAGCTGGAGATACTGACTGTTTCGGATATATCTGGAGTTCATATTGTTGCCAACAAGAACGGCAGACAGTATTTCATTACAGGACATTCAGAGTATGACAGAGACACTATCGCTAACGAATACAAACGTGATGTGGCAAAGGGGATAGATATACAGATACCGTATAATTATTTCCCTGATGATGACCCGAATAATGTACCGCTTTTTTCATGGAGATGTACAGCTAACCTTATGTTTTCCAACTGGCTGAATTACTGTGTTTATCAGAAGACTCCGTATAATCTTGATGAACTGGAAGTCCGCAACTGGAATTGGGAAACAGGTCTTTAAAGGAGAAGATATATGGATGAGTTTGGAAGCAATAATTTCAAAAAAGATGATAATAACTCTGCTCAGTATCAGGGCGGCTATTCTGAGAACAGCGGAGACAGGAACAATGGTTTTATAAGCGCTCCGCCGCAGAATAACGGATACAGTCAATACGGTGAGCCGCCTCGTGATAACATGAATGGGGCAAATGGCTATAATTACCAGCAGCCTTACAAAAGTGCCTATCCGAATCAATGGGATCCGAGGCCAAATGAAAAGGGAACATCGGGTATGGCGATAGCGTCTTTTGTTATAGCTATTGTGAACCTGATATTGTTCAGAACTCTGCTTTCAGTAATAGCAGTACCGCTGAGCCTTATATTCGCTATTGTTTCGCTTGCAAAGAAGTTCGGCGGAAAAGGCTTTGCCATAGCAGGTATCATCATTTCTCTCATATCAACATTCGTTTTCTGTTCAGCGATAGCAGTATGCGTGAAGCTTTATCCCGATTTCAGATACTTCGCTCTCCATGAACAGCAGATAATAGAGGAATATCATGAAAACGGCACCATACCTGAGCAGTTTGAAAAGTATAATGCACCAAGATATAACAAGTACTGGACTGCTTTTGGGTGCAAGGATTTCAATGAATTTTTCGGAAAAATAATAGATAATTTTGAGAGTGAAACGGATGAGTCGTCGAGTGACCGTTCATATGACGGATATGATGGATATGACGGGGAATATGATGATGAATTTGATTTGGGAGTAAAAGATCTGGCCTTTTCTGTTTATTATCCATACTGAATAAAATAGTGGGACGCCTTTCTGCGATGTATATGCATACAGAAAAGCGTCCCCGTCTTTTTGGAATGAGCAGAGTGATACTTAGCTCAGAGAGAAGTGTGTCAGTTTATCGGCAGCATCCGAAAAGCTGACAAAGAATTGCAAAAAGATTATTGCACATGATAATTACCTCCAAGTATATTTCCCGTGAGACAGGCAGTGAATATCTCTTTGGGATACTTTTATTATAGCAGAGGAATATAATTAAATCAATGCAATAATAATGGAATAAAATCTTACAATTATTAGCGATTCAGTATGAATGTTCCTACAGCAAGATATGCCGCATATGCTGACCATATGATATATGGAACGTTGAGCTTTGCTGCAAGTTGGCTTATCCTGCTGAATGACACCGCCATAGCTGCAACAAGCGCAAAGAGTAGAACTGCCGTAAATGCGGCAATTCCGAAAGCACTGAATCGGAAGAATATGATACTCCATGAGAAATTAACGGCAAGCTGAGCTATGTACAGCTTTTTTGCAGTGATAGTACTGCTGCTGCTTTGCCATACGATGTAAGCAGATATCCCCATCAGAGCATAGAGTATAGTCCATACTACAGGAAATACTGCTGCGGGAGGCGAAAGCGGAGGCTGTGCAAGCGAGGCGTAAGTATCACGGAAATTGCCTGAAAGCAATGCGGATACTGCACCTGTAAGCTCGGCTGCTATAACGGATATGAGCAATTCTGTCCATCTGATATTTTTCAAAAGAGATCCCCCTTATAAAATGATAGCTGCTGCTCTGCCGGTCATCGTTATCTGATAGGCAGTTGCGTGTGCAATACCATTATATAAGGGGAATGTCGATATTATTCCATTATTTTAAAGGTGTAACTGTGTTGAAAACAGCATAGAATTTCAGTGGTATGTGTTTGTCGATATGGCATTTGCCAAAGAACCACTTTTGGTAATTGACGGTTTTTATGACATCTTCAAAGAATGCGTGTACCTCTATTCTCTGAAAAACATCTACTCCAAGACATTCTTTCAGCGAAGCAGGGGGTTCATGGGTGATGATATAGTCTACCTCGAAATCATGTTCCTTCAGATTGCGTATACCTTCAACTATCTCGCTGTGAGTAGGCTGTTCACGTTCCCACCAATCACCATCGTGACGAAACTCATAGTCCTGACTGCGGCCGCCGCCGAATGTAAATATCTTTTTGCCCTGGATATCGTAGATCTGTCCACGCATTAGATGAACGATATTATGTGCTATTTTGTGTACTTTTCCGCCATTCCAGTCCATAAGCGGATAATCCTCAAGAAGGTCAAAGTTTTCATGGCAGCCGTCAATAAAAGCTATGGTATAATCCATAGACATAAGCTTTTTCAGATTTGCACGTTCCTGCTTTGACCTGTTCCAGATAAAGCCGAAATCTCCGCATATGATAAGTATATCGCCCTGTTTGAGTTTTTTCAGTTCCTTGCTTTTGAAGCGTTCTATATCTCCGTGAGTATCTCCTGTAACGTATATCAATTGTATTTCCTCCGTTCAAAATGCTATGCATTATTATTTTAGCATATTTTTCAGAAAAGGTAAAGAGGATATGTAAAATTTCATAAAATCCAAAAAATTTCAAAAAAATTTCAAAAACCCCTTTTAAAATACAAAAAAATCTGATATAATAATATTTGGACTATGTTCGTATGCTGTGTTAGTTTTCAACATTGCCGCATACGCACTGTTTTTACCATTTTTGGTATATTACAATAATAACAGACGAGGAGAGCTTATGAAAAAATTTTTCGCTGCAATCGCATCGGTAGTTATGGCAGTTCCTTTCCTGACAACACCTAAGGCTAATGCCATCAGCTTCCCGCTTAAAAACCCTATACAGAGCGAATCTGCTATAGTTATAAATATGGATGTAAACACGGTCATACATGAAAAAAATGCTGATACAAAGCAAATGCCCGGACCTCTTGTAAATATAATGGCAGCTGTAGTCTGCCTTGAAAAATGCCCGAATATCAATGAGGAAGTAACTGTTCATTCTTCGGTATATGAGCATCTGAACGAGACCGAATATAAGGATGACCTGCGATGGGCTGACATATATGATGAAGATGTACTGACAGTTACAGACCTGCTTTATGCTATGATGCTCACTTCATCGATGGAAGCATCTGAAACTATCGCTTATCATGTAGGTGACGGAAACATTGATAACTTCGTCAATATGATGAATGACAAAGCTGCTGAGATCGGTCTTGAAGACACCCATTTCACAAATGCTACGGGAATGTATGACACAGGACAGTACACTACTGCAAGGGATATGGCAAAGCTTACCCAGTATGCTCTTACTGTTCCGCTTTTTGAGACTATCGCCACAACATTCACTTACAATCCAAGTATCCCGAACCCCGACAGGCACAAGAGCCATGAGGAATGGATATGGACCCACTCCAACGGCATGATGGATCCAAGCAGCGGTGATTATTACAGCGGTGCGAAAGGAATAAAGACTGCCAATCTTGAGATGGCAGGAAGAAATATTATTTCTATGGCGAGCCGTGACGGAAATAAATATCTGGCTGTTCTTATGAAAGCTCCTCTTACAGATGCTAACGGAGATACTGCTTTTTATCATATCAGTGACTGTAAGAATGTATTTGACTGGGCTTTCAAGCATTTTTCATATAAGACGGTGCTTGCAAATACGGCAGAAGTAGGCGAGCTTCCTGTAAAGCTGGCTGACGGAAACGATTATGTACTTGCAAGACCAAAGGAGGATATCTCCCTTCTCTGGTATAATGAAGTCGATACCTCAACTATAAGCAAGGATAAAATAGATTGGTACCGCACATCGCTTCAGGCTCCGGTCGCAAAGGATGAGCCTCTCGGCAAGGTAACACTTGAGTATTCAGGAGAAGAAATAGGTACTGTTGAACTGGTGGCAGTAAGCAATGTTGAACGTTCAGTATCAAAGTATAATCTCTATGCTGCAAAGATGTTCAAAAAGTCAAGCTGGTTCAATAAAGCGATAATGATATCATGTATTCTCAGTGCGATTTATATCATTATCTGTTTATACTCATACAGTGTTTACAAGAGCAAAGCTAAGCCGATGAAGCCAATATACGCTGTGCCAAAGGTAGATAAGCCTTCTTCACAGCCAAGAAAAAAACCAACATCTAAAAAATGATCGTAAGCAGCCGAGTTTATCGGCTGCTTGATTTTATTGTTCCGCCAATTATCTTTTGGGGAAATATTGCGACAGACCGGCAGAAAAAGACAAGGAAGCCGCAGGATGCTATTGCTCTAATACTTTCTGTCAGGAAAAGCAATGGGGAACGATATAATGGAGGTAAGCATGGATAAGATAAGAAGAATGAAGGAGCTTAACGAGCTGCTGGCAAAGGCAGCCGACTCCTATTATAATACCGGCGTGGAGATAATGTCTGACCATGAGTATGACGGACTTTACGATGAACTTGAAGCCCTTGAAAAGGAAACGGGGATAATCCTCAGCGGCAGCCGCACTCAGCAGGTAGGATATGAAGTTGCATCCTCTCTTGCAAAGGTAAAGCATGATTCACGTATGCTCTCACTTGATAAGACAAAGAGCGTTGATGAGCTTGTAGCATGGTTGGGAGATAATGAGGGTTTCCTCAGCTGGAAGCTGGACGGACTTACTCTTGTGCTGACATTCGACAACGGTACTCTCACTCAGGCAGTAACACGTGGAAACGGCGAAACAGGGGAGGATATCACCTCGAATGCACGTCATATCAGAGGTATACCGCTGACGATACCTTTCAGCGGTCACCTTGTTGTCAGAGGCGAATCCCTTATGAAATACAAGGACTTTGAAAGAGTAAATGCTCTTATTGAGGACGGTTCAAAATATAAGAATCCACGCAATCTGTGTGTGGGTACGGTACGTAATCTTGATTCAAGAGTAACTGCGGAAAGAAACATCAACTTCTTTGCATTTAATCTTGTATCAGCGGATGGATATGATAATAATTCATTCACTGAGCGCATCAAATGGCTGGAAGGTCTCGGATTCCAGACCGTACACGGCGTAAAGGTGAAAGCTGATGAGCTGCCTGCAAGGATAGCTGAATTTGAAGCTGATATAGTAAATAACGAGTTCCCGTCTGATGGACTTGTTCTCATGCTTGATGATGTAGCTTACGGTCTTAGCCTTGGTGAAACATCACACGCACCACGTAACGGTATGGCATTCAAGTGGCGTGATGAAACAGCTGATACTACCCTGCGTGAGATAGAATGGTCTGCAAGCAGGACAGGACTTCTTAATCCTGTAGCGATATTTGATCCTGTTGAACTGGAAGGAACAACGGTATCAAGAGCCTCAGTCCATAATGTAAGCATTGTAAAGCAGCTCAGGCTCGGCATTGGTGATACTCTTTCGATATACAAGGCGAATATGATAATCCCTCAGGTTTCTGAAAACAAGACAGGCTCTGCCTCTGCCGTTATCCCTGATGTATGTCCCATATGCGGTGAAAAGACAGAGATAAGGACATCTAATGATGTGGAAACTCTGTTCTGCACCAATAAGATGTGTCCTGCAAAGCATATTGGCAAGTTTGAACATTTTGTTCAGCGTGATGCAATGAATATTGTAGGACTTTCAACTGCTACTATCGAGACCTTCGTATCAGAGGGATTTATAAAGAAATACAGCGATTTTTACCATCTTGACCGATACCGTGAAAAGATAGTTTCTATGGATGGGTTCGGTGAGCGTTCCTATCAGAAGATAGCAGAAGCAGCAGAGGCTTCAAGGCATACTGATATGAGCAGAGTGCTTTATGCTGTCGGCATCCCTAATATAGGAAGGGCGGCTTCAAGACTTATATGTTCCGCATACCCTGATACATCCATGATAGAGAAGCTTTCAGTTGAAGAACTCACGGCTATAGACGGTATAGGCGAGGTACTTGCCAATGACTATGTAAGGTATTTTTCAGACGAGGATAATATCAGTGAGTATCATCAGCTTTTGTCTGAACTGGATATAACTCCGATGGAGGCTGTTAATGCTGATTCATCCATATCAGGAAAGACCTTTGTAATAACAGGCTCAGTACACATATGGAAGAACAGGAATGAACTTAAAGCGTATATAGAATCACTTGGCGGAAAAGTTTCCGGGTCTGTATCTTCCAAAACGGACTACCTTATCAACAATGATGCTTCATCTAATTCATCAAAGAATAAAACTGCAAAGGAACTGGATATCCCGATCATAACCGAAGAAGAATTCAAGGCTATGGTTTAAATATTGTTTAAGGCGGTGGCCTTACAGAAGTTATAAG
>JAFOMV010000033.1 GCA_017418765.1 Ruminococcus sp.
ATCCCACGATAAGGTCTGTTGTAAGCGAAAAATCAGGGTCACGCTGACGGATATAGTCAACGGTCTCCATATACTTTTCGACGGTATATCTTCGGTTCATACGCCTGAGAACATCATTGCTGCCGCTCTGCACGGGAAGATGAAGATGCTTTGCCACCTTCGTACAGTCGAATATAGCATCTGCCAGTTCCTTTGTAGCGTCCTTGGGATGGGACGACATAAAGCGTATCCAGAAGTCGCCCCCTATCTTGTCAAGTTCACGCAGAAGCTGTGGAAATGTCATGCCGTTTTCAAGGTCCTTGCCGTAGGAATTGACATTCTGTCCCAGAAGCATTATCTCCTTGTAGCCATCACGGACCAGTCCCCTTACCTCATCGATGATATCCTGAGGCTGTCTGCTGCGCTCTCTGCCTCTGACATAGGGAACTATGCAGTAGGTGCAGAAATTATTGCAGCCGAACATTATTGGAACAGAAGCCTTGAAGCTGCTGTCACGTATCTGCGGCACAACAGCGGAGAAGTCGTCATACTCGCTGATATCCGCCGAGAATTTTGCTCCGTTGAGACATTCCAGCAGAAGATGAGGCAGTGAGCTGATGGCAGAAGTGCCCATGACGAAATCCACCTGCGGGTATGACTTCTTTATCTTTTCCGCAACATGGCTCTGAGCTGTCATACATCCTGCAATGCCGATGATAAGGGAAGGCTTCAGCTCTTTCAGCTTCTTCATGCTGCCAACTATGCCGAAAACTCTGTCCTCGGCATTTTCTCTGACAGCGCAGGTATTGAGGATAATCATATCTGCTTCATTTTCGTCCTCGGTAAAGGAACATCCCATAAGGCCGAGAAGTCCCTTTATTTTTTCGCCGTCGGAAACGCTCTGCTGACATCCGAAGCTTCTCACGTATGCTTTCGGACTATCTCCTGCGAATTTAATTCTTATCTGCTCTATGGCAGCGGTATTGTCGTTCAACGCCTCGCCTCCCGTTCAATGCTAACACTTTATTATATCATATTCTTTCCGCACTTTCAAGCCCTTTTTCACTCGGTTAACTTATTCCGTTTTTCGTGGTGAGGCCGCCCGATTTGGCGTGATATTTTAGGCAACACCGCACGAAGGGCGCCAAAGGCGCCCCTGCAAACTTCTTTTCACTTTTCAAAAGCTACTCGCTTTTACGTATGCCGAACATCACTCTCAGTATCCCCGAAAGCAGCTTCGGACTTCGTATGACTACTACCTTCATATGTAGTCCCCCTTTGATTTATTTGTGAGTTTCCCCACTAAAACAGTATATTCAAAGGACTGCGATTTTGTTACATGGCTGTCATCACTATGAGGACAACTCCGCTTTTCAGCTTTATATCGGCGGTTGTCCCGGTTATCTCGTTGCTGACGCCTATGGGGAATGACTGAACCATGCGGTAATTCTCCAGCGGATACTTCACTCCACGCATATACTCGATGTCTGCACTTTCAGTCATGGCAAACACTGACAGGTATGTGCCCTCGTCCTCACGGAGATAATTTTGTTCTCCGTCCTCAGCGCCTTGCAGAAGAAGTGTGCTTTCACCGTATATTCCAAGTTTACAGCCGTTTTCACGGGCATACATCATTGTCTGGATATTGGCTATCGTATGCTCGAAGCGCTTGCCGCCCAGTGCGCCGAAAAGGGAAATCTCATTATAGCCCATTGCAATAGCCTTCTTTATCGCCATGAGAGTATCTGTATCGTCCTTTTCGGGGACAGTGCGTATCACCTCCACGCCCTCGGGAAGTTCACCGTCGTAAGAATCGAAATCCCCTACGATGACATCGGGAACTATCCCCAGCCTTTTGGCGTGTTTATATCCGCTGTCCGCACATATCACGCATCCAAAATCCTTGTAGTACTCAGGCAGATTGTACGGCATAACATCGGGCATATCACCGCCTGCAAAAATGGCACACCGCTTCATTTCAGCTCCCACTCCTTTATCTGCTTTGCTTCCTCATACATGGCCTTGTAGCTTTCATGGCGGCTTCGTGAAATTATACCTGCCTCCACAGCGGCTACCACTTCGCATCCCTTTTCGCAGATATGAGCGCAGTCGCTGAACTGACACTGCCCCACATACTCGTCCATCTCACGGAAACAGCCTGCCAGTTCTTCTTTA